>JAFYSE010000039.1 GCA_017546665.1 Clostridia bacterium
AATTCAGGTATTCGAAGGAACAATCATCGCTCGCAAGGGTGCAGGTGTTTCTGAAACATTCACAGTACGTCGTGTATCATACGGTGTAGGTGTTGAAAGAGTATTCCCTGTTAATTCACCAAACGTAGCAAAGGTAGAAACAGTTAGACGCGGTAAGGTTCGCAGAAGCAAACTCTACTATCTTCGTGACAGAGTTGGTAAGGCTGCTAAAGTTAAAGAGCAGATATAATCTAATCGTCAAAACAGAGCAGAGAGAAATCTCTGCTTTTTGTTTATCCGTAGGGGTCGGCGTCCTCGACGACCCATTAATAATTAGAAAAGAGGTTATCTTATGGATTGGACAGAAATTAAAATAGAAATTGATGCCGAGAATATTGACCGTGCAGCAGATATTGCAAGTATGGCAGTGCCTTACGGTATCTATATTGAAGATTACAGAACACTTGAACAGGAAGCATGGGAGATTGCAAATATCGACCTTATTGACGAAGATTTGCTTGCAAAAGACCGCTCAAAAGGTTGTGTGCATATTTACATTTCACCTGAAGAAAATTATAAGGAAGCAATTTCATTTTTGACAGAAAGATATGAAATTGAAAAAATTCCACATACTATTGAATACAAGGCTTGCCGTAATGAAGATTGGGAAAATAACTGGAAACAGTATTTTAAACCAATGAAAATAGGTGAGAAGCTTCTTATCCGCCCACTCTGGATTGATGACTATGACGCAGAGGGCAGAGCGGTATTGAGCATTGAGCCGGGTCTTGCTTTCGGTAGCGGTGGACACAATACAACCCGTCTTTGCCTTGAAACACTTGAAAAGCACGTTAAATCAGGTGACAGTATCCTTGACTGTGGCTGTGGTAGTGGTATTTTGTCAGTAGCATCATTACTTATGGGTGCAGATAATGCAACGGGTGTTGATATTGACAAGCTTGCAGTTAAAACCGCCATTGAAAACGGTAAAGTGAATGGTTTTGAAGCTCCAAAATATAATATTCTTAATGGTAACCTCGTTGATAAGGTAACAGGCACTTTTGACGTTGTTGTTGCAAATATTGTTGCAGATATTATCATTCTTTTCTCATCACAGGTAGGGGATTTCTTAAAAGATGATGGTGTTTTCATCACATCAGGTATCATTCAGCCTCGTGAAGATGAAGTAACAAAAGCATTCCACGACAACAACTTCGAAATTGTTGAAAGATATGAAGATGGCGGATGGCTTTGCTTTGTTTGTAAAAAGAAATAAGGTGAATTTATGCTTTTTATAGAATATCCAAAATGCACAACTTGTCAGAAAGCAAAAAAGTTTCTCACAGATAATGGTGCAGAATTCAGCAGTCGTCATATTAAAGAAGAAAAACCAACTTTTGATGAATTGAAATTATGGTATGAAAAAAGTGGATTACCATTAAAGAAATTTTTCAATACAAGTGGGCTTCTGTATAAATCAATGGAATTGAAAAATAAAATACCTGAAATGACAGAAGACGAGCAATTAAAACTTTTGTCATCTGACGGAATGCTTGTTAAACGACCAATTCTTATTACGAATAATAAAATACTTGTTGGATTTCGTGAAAACGAATGGCTTGATGTAATAAAATAAGATTTTACCGCTTCTTTTGAAGCGGTTTTTCTTTTTGTATTGAAAAAAGAATCAATTTTCAATATAATAAAACAAAGGGGCGATTTTATGAAAAAGTTGATTTCAATTTTCATTGTTTTTACCTTGATTTTTACTTTGTTTGGTTGTTCGAAAACAGAAGTGAAAAATCTTGATGAATACAATGCTTCTAATTCAAGAGAGTTGAGCTTGCTAAACGTAATAGACGGTAACATTGTAAACGAAAACGGTGAAAAAATAGTACTTAAAGGCGTTAATTTAGGTAACTGGCTTTTGTGGGAAACCTGGATGGGATTTGTGCCTGAATATACGGAAGATTGGGCATATTATGATACTCTTGAAGTGTTGCTTGACAGATTCGGTGAAGAAAAAACAAATGAAATCGTGAAAACTTTTGAGGATAATTTTGTAACTGAAGAAGATATTGCACAAATTGAAAAACTTGGATTTAATTGTGTTCGTGTACCTTTCTGGTATCGTAATTTTATGACAGAAGATTTAAAATGGTTCAGTGAAAATCATAATGATAACCCAGGTTTTCAAAAACTTGATTGGCTCATTTCAACCTGTGAAAAATATGGCATATATGTAATGCTTGATTTACACGGAGCACCCGGCGGACAAAGTAAAAATCATTGTACAGGTAAAGCGGGTCGCAATGAGCTTTATGAAAATGAAAATATGTTGAATGCAACAGTTGAACTGTGGTGCACTATTGCAGAACGATACAAGGATAGTAAAACAGTTTGTGCCTATGACCTTTTAAATGAGCCACAAAATAATGGCGGATATGATGGCGAGTATTCGTGGGCGGCAGAAAGTGAAGAAGCAGTTTCACGTACAAATGAAGTTTATGATATACTTTATAATGCAATTCGTGAAATCGACAAAAATCATATAATCTCATTTGAGGGTATATGGTCAACAACAGTTTTGCCTGACCCTAATGAAAAGGGCTATGAAAATATGCTTTATCAGTTACATCTTTACGATAGTGATAAGGGTATGATTAGATATCGTGTAAAAGAGTTAAAAACAGCACGAAAAGACTGGAATGTTGCGGTTGTGGTCGGCGAGTATAATAATCATGAGTGTGAAGCTTATGCTCAAAAATTATACGCTAAAAATGATATAAGCCGAATCAAGTGGAATTATAAAACTTATAACGCAGGAAGTAGTTGGGGTATATTCAATAAAGATGTTGAACGAATTGATATTAAAACCGCTACTTATGAAGAAATACTTAATTTTATCGCAGAAAACACAATAACAGAAACTTTTGATTTTAATAAAGAAGAAATGGCAATTCTTAGATAGTTTTTATTGATTATTGCTCGATTTAATGTTATAATTTATTAGTTAAATACTCATATAAGGAGTTGGAGAATTTGGATATTCAAGCAATCAAAAATACAATTCAAAATGGTAATGCTGTGTTGGGTATTGAAATGGGTTCAACACGTATTAAAGCCGTTTTAATTGATGAAAAACATAATCCGATTGCGAGTGGCTCTCACGGTTGGGAAAATCGTTTTGAAAATGGTGTCTGGACATATCACCTTGACGATGTGTGGACAGGTCTTCAGGATGCTTATAAAAACCTTAAAGCAGATGTGGAAGAAAAATATAGCGTGAAACTTACAAAGTTTAAAGCTATGGGCTTTTCTGCAATGATGCACGGTTATCTTCCATTCGATAAGGACGGAAACCAGCTTGCAGAATTCAGAACTTGGAGAAATACAATTACTGAACAAGCAGCAACAGAACTTACAGAACTCTTTAAATTCAATATCCCACAGCGTTGGAGTATTGCACATCTTTATCAAGCAATTTTGAACGGGGAAGACCACATTCCAAATATCGACTTTTTAACAACACTTGAAGGCTATGTTCATTGGATGCTCACAGGTGAAAAGGTAATTGGTATCGGTGAAGCAGCGGGTATGTTTCCAATAGATAGCACAAAAAATTGCTATGATGAAAAAATGGTTGAACAATTCGATGCCCTTGTAAAAGAAAAGGGATGTTCATTCAAATTGCTTGATATTCTTCCAAAGATTTTACTTGCAGGTGATAATGCGGGTGCTCTTACAAAAGAGGGTGCATTACTTCTCGACCCAACAGGGGAGTTAGAAGCAGGCTGTCCACTTTGTCCTCCTGAGGGTGACGCAGGTACAGGTATGGTTGCAACAAATAGTGTTGCAGCAAAAACAGGTAATATCTCTGCGGGTACATCAATTTTCGGTATGATTGTTCTTGATAAAGCACTTTCAGATGTTTATACAGAAATTGATATGGTTACAACACCAACAGGTAAGCCTGTTGCAATGGTGCATTGTAATACTTGCACATCCGACCTTGATGCTTATGTAAAACTCTTTGCAGAAGTACTTGCTAATAGTGGAGTTGAGGTTAATAAACCTGCACTTTATGATATGCTTTATGCAGAAGCACTTAAAGGTGATGCAGATTGTAATGGTATCATCAGTTTCAACTACTATTCAGGTGAACCTGTTACAGATACTGCTGAAGGCAGACCACTACTTGTAAGAATGCCAGATACAAAATTCAGTCTTGCAAACTTTATGCGTGCTCAACTTTATGGAACAATGGCTACACTTCGTCTTGGTATGAATATTCTTTTTGATAAAGAAAATGTACAGATTGAAAAGCTTTTAGGTCACGGTGGTCTTTTCAAAACTCCTGTTGTTGGACAAAAACTTATGGCAGGTGCTCTTAACACTCCTGTTGCAGTTATGGAAACTGCAGGTGAGGGTGGTGCGTGGGGTATCGCACTCCTTGCAGCATATATGGTAAACAAAGCAAATGAACCACTTGAAGAATATCTTGAAAATAAGGTTTTCGCAGAGTATAAAGCAAGTGTTATTGAGCCTGACAAAGCAGATGTTGATGGTTTCAATGAATATATTAAGAGATATAGTTTGGCAGTTGCAGTAGAAAAGGCTGCGATTACTAACTTAAAATAAGGAGAAATTATTATGAGTCTTAAAAATTATGAATTTTGGTTTGTCGTTGGTAGTCAGTTCCTTTATGGTCCTGAGGTTTTGGAAACAGTTGCAGCTCGTGCACAGGAAATGGTTGACGAACTTAACGCATCTGGCACACTTCCTTGCAAGATTGTTTATAAAGTAACTGCAAAAACAAATAAGGAAATCACAGATGTTGTAAGAGAAGCAAACTATGACAAGAAGTGTGCAGGTATCATTACTTGGTGTCATACATTCAGCCCATCAAAAATGTGGATTAACGGCTTTGTAGATTTGCAGAAACCATATTGCCATCTTGCAACACAGTACAATACAGAAATTCCTAACGATGAAATTGATATGGATTTTATGAATCTTAATCAGGCTGCTCACGGTGACCGCGAACACGGATTTATTGCTGCAAGACTTCGTATGCCAAGAAAGGTTATTGCAGGTCATTGGACAAAGGACTCTGTTCGCACTCGTCTTGGCGATTGGATGCGTTCAGCAGTTGGTGTTGCAGTAAGTAAAGAACTTAAAGTTATGCGTTTTGGCGATAATATGCGTGAAGTTGCTGTTACAGAGGGCGATAAGGTAGAAGTTCAGGCAAAACTCGGCTGGCAGGTTAACACTTGGGCAGTTGGTGACCTTGTAAAGGTTATGAATGAAGTAACAGATGCTGAAATCAATGCTCTCATGGATGTTTATAAGGCAGAATATGATTTTGCAACAGATAATGTTGAGGCTATCCGTTATCAGGCTCGTGAAGAAATCGCTATGAAGAAAATGCTTGATGCAGAAGGATGTATGGCATTCTCAAATACATTCCAAGACCTTTATGGTATGGAACAACTTCCAGGTCTTGCAAGTCAGCATTTGATGGCTCTCGGCTATGGCTACGGTGGTGAAGGTGACTGGAAAGTTGCCGCTATGACTGCTATTATGAAAGCTATGGCAGAAGGTAAAAATGGTGGTACAGGCTTTATGGAAGACTATACATACCACCTTGTTGAGGGTGAAGAATATAGCCTTGGTGCTCATATGCTTGAAGTTTGCCCATCTATGGCAGCAGACAAACCAAGAATTGAAACACATCACCTTGGAATTGGTATGAATGAAAAAGACCCTGCTCGTCTTGTTTTTGAGGGCAAAGCAGGTAGTGCTATTGTTGTTTCACTTGTTGATATGGGCGGAAGACTTCGTCTTATCTGTCAGGATATTGAATGTGTTAAACCTATTATGGAAATGCCAAATCTTCCTGTTGCAAGAGTTATGTGGAGAGCAATGCCATCGCTTGAAACAGGTATTGAATGCTGGATTACAGCAGGTGGTGCTCATCATACAGTACTTAGTTATGATGTAACAGCAGAACAGATGAAAGATTGGGCAAATATGATGGACATTGAGTTTGTTCATATCAATAAGGATACAACCGTTGCAGGACTTGAAAAAGACTTATTCCTTGCAGACCTTGCATGGAAATTAAAGTAAGGAGAGTAACCTATGCTTGAAGATTTAAAGAAAAAAGTCTATGAGGCAAATATGCTTTTGCCACATTATAAGCTTATAACTTTTACATGGGGTAATGTTTCAGGTGTTGACCGTGAAAAAGGATTGATGGTAATTAAACCATCAGGTGTTGAATATGACACAATGAAGCCTGAAGATATGGTTGTTGTTGACCTTGCAACGGGAAAAAAGGTTGAAGGTGAATTAAATCCATCATCTGATACTGATACTCACGTTGCACTTTACAATGCTTTCCCTAATATTGGTGGTGTAGTTCATACTCATTCCCGTTGGGCAACAACTTTTGCTCAAGCTGGAAAAGGAATTCCTGCTCTTGGTACAACTCACGCAGACTATTTTTATGGTGAAATTCCTTGTACAAGAAAAATGACACCTCGTGAAATCAACGGCAAATATGAACTTGAAACAGGTCTTGTAATTACAGAAACATTTGAAAAAATCAATCCTGATGAAATTCCGTCAGTACTTGTTCATAGTCATGGTCCTTTCTCTTGGGGTACTGACCCATTTAATGCAGTTCACAATGCAGTAGTGCTTGAAGAACTTGCATTTATGGCTTGGCATAATATTATGATGAATCCTGAAATCAAGCCTATGCAACAAGAACTTCTTGATAAACACTATCTTCGTAAACACGGCAAAAATGCCTACTACGGACAAAAGAAATAAATAAAAAGAAGGCAAAAAAATGAGTAATGTAAAAAATGATGCAAAAATTAAGAATCCATTAATCGTTGCAGTACGTGAGCAACTTGAACATCGTGCTTTCTGGCTTTATCTTCTTTGTGACGAAGCAGGAAAACGTGGTCTTGATTGGAAGGATTTCGGTAGCGCAGCTATAAAACGATGCGGTCTTACACACGGCGAAAATTTGGTGAAAAAAGGTAAAACAGATAGTCTTGTAGGACTTCGTAAAACACTTTTCACAAAACCTGCACAGATGGTTTTTGAAATGAAAATTCTTGAAAGCACAGATGACAAGCTTTCAATTGATTTCCATTATTGCCCACTTGTAAAAGCATGGCAAAAAGCAGGATGTACTGATGAAGAAATTGCAACACTTTGCGATATTGCAATGTGTGGCGACCACGGAATAGGTGAGCAGTATGGTGCAGTCCTTGATTTGCCGAAATGCATTGCAAAAGGGGACGATATTTGTGCTCTTCGTTACCACAAATAATACATAAAAAATAAAGGATATTCCAATCAGGAATATCCTTTTTATATTATTTAATTATTAACCACAGTCCTAAATTAAGGAATAAGAATATAATATTCATAATGGTAAAAGTCAGTATGTATTTCCCTGTACTCACTTTTTCCTTAGCAATAAATTTAAAAGAAATAAGACTTGCCATTGATGCAATTAAAGTGCCAAGTCCACCAAGATTTACACCAATGAGTAAACTATTGGCATTTTCAGTAAATTTGGAAAGTAGAATTGCAGCAGGAACATTTGAAAATATCTGGCTTGAAGTAACACCAACTAAAACTTCATTACCATTTACAATGCCTTTTAAGAATTCGCTTATTGGCTCAATTTTACCAAGGTTACCTATAAAAATGAATAGGCAAACAAATGTGAAAAGCAAACTATAATCAACCTTACTAATAACTTTTTTGTTAGAAATTATTAGGACAGCAAGAGTAATTAAAACAGTAATAATATATGGAATTACACGAAAAACAGTCAATATTGAAAGAACAAATAGCAATACATATACTGTAACATGTGGTTTTGAAAAATTAAATCTAGTGTTGTTTTTTGCTATATCAATTTTATCTTTTCCAACAAGAAGACAAGAAACAATAATCAATATAAGTGAAAGTGTAGCATAGGGGAGAATGGTGGTAATAAAATCGCCTATACTCATATTGAATGAAGAAAATAAATATAGATTTTGAGGATTGCCTATGGGGGTTAACATACTACCAAGATTTGCAGCAACAGTTTCTACTGCCACAATCCAAATAAGTTTGTTCATTTTACCCGAAAGTCTTAATACAGTAATGGTAAATGGCACGAAAGTTATGAGTGCTACATCATTTGTAATTATCATTGAGGAAAAGAAACAAAGCAAACATAAAAACGATGCAATACCTATAACGCTCTTTACCTTTATAAGCAATTTTTCCGCAACAAACTTGAAAACACCAAGTTCATTAAGTCCTGTCATTACTGCCATTAGGCAAAAAAGCAAACCAAGTGTACGAAAATCAATGTATTCGAAGTATCCTTTGTTTGGTGTTATGAAAAACGCTGAAACAACAGCTAAAACAAAGGATATGATTAGCACAATTTCGTTTTTTAGAAAAGTTTTTACTTTTTCCATATTGCATTCTTTCATTTTAATATCACCTAATAGAATATTATATCACCGGAAAATTAAAAATCAATATATGAAGAGATTTGACCGTCTGCTGCAATCAAAACAAAAAGAACCCATCCTGCGATGGATTCCTTTCTATTTGGCGGAGATGAAGAGATTTGAACTCTTGCGCCGCTATTCACGACCTACCGCATTTCGAGTGCGGACCCTTCAACCACTTGGGTACATCTCCAAATTCACTTAATCATTTTATCAAAACATAATTTTGTTGTCAATAAAAAGCAGTAGGTTTTGTATTCTACCTACTGCTTTTTCAATTTTGCATTTATATGTGGTCTTTGTATCTTTCTGCTGTGATTATGCCGTCTTCAACATTTAACTTGCAGATACGAGCATTTCTCGCGTCAAATGCACTTGCATTAAGTCCATCATCATAATCACGAGCGTGATAAATTGCATACCATTGACCATCTTCTTTAATCATTGAATGATGTCCTGTGCCTTCTTCAAACTCATTTGCTTTGAGAACAGGGAAGTAGGTAGTGTCATCAGGATATTTTTCAAATTTAACCTTTGTAAGGTCTGTTTCATCAGTTTTTGCCCTTGCATATCCAATGTAATATGTAGGTTGTTCAAAGCAGTTGCCTGAATACATAAGATATTGCCAATCGCCCTCTTTAAAGTAGAAGGCACCTTCAATAGTATGCCAATGCTGACCTTTCTTGTAACGGTCACGACAGTAGATATCCTCGTCAAGTGTTGGCTCAACAACTAAAACAGGGTTACCTGCAGGGGTAAATGGGTCAAGCATCTTATCAACATAAATGCAAGTGCCTATTCTTTCCCCTTCAAATCTGTTAGCAGAATAGAAAAGGAAAAGCCCTGCTTCATTCTGTACAATATGTGAGTCAATAGAGAATGGATGTAGAATTTGCTTTGTGCCTGTGAAAGGTCCAAGTGGATTATCAGCAACAGAAACGTGCATAGCTCCTCTATGACCACCTTTATCAGGTGTATCGTTATAGATTTCAATAGAATTATACATATAGAATTTACCATCAAGCTCAATAACGCTTGGTGCCCAGAAAGAATCATGATTAGGTACAGTCATAACAACACCATGATATTCCCATCCGTCAAAAAGATTGTCTGAATGGTAAGCATAAACTGCATCATGACCTGTAACATAGATATAATATCTTCCGTTTGATTTTAAAATATATGGGTCAGCTTGACCAACATAATGTGATTTATCAACCTTTAATAAATGCATAACTAATCTCCCTTAAATAGAAAATGTTATATTGAATTATATAATGAAGCCATAATTTTTTCAATAGTCCTTTACAATTTTATTCCATCATTTGGAGTATTAACAACTTGTAGTCTAAATGCTAAAATATATATGCATATATGCAGAAAGACGAGGTGACTATGAACAGAATTATATCAATATTTTTAACAACTATAATTATTATATCATTGTTTGCTATGCCGATAAATGTACAAGCTGCAACTACCACATCCCAAGCAGGTGTTGTAGCTCTTTCAAGCGGAAGACTTAATGTACGAAGCTCTGCATCGACCAGCAGTACGATTTTAAGTTCACTTTCAAATGGAAGTTATATTACATTGATTTCAAAGTCAGGTAATTGGTATTACGTTGAGTATGCTAATGAAAAATTCGGTTATTGCCATCAGGATTATATTAAACTTGATTCAGGTAAAATAGCAAAAGTTTCTACTCAATCAACATCCTTAAATGTCCGTAGTGGTGCGGGTACTGGGTATTATGTGAAAGATTCCTTAAATAGGGGAGAAGTGGTAATTGTTCTTTCTGAGTCAAATGGTTGGAGCAAAATTCTCTATGACGGTGTAAAAACGGGCTATGTAAGTAGTCAATATCTTTCAGTAAATTCAACCCAAGCTTACACAAAGGTTAGTTTATCAGTTCCAAGCTATAAGCAAACTGACTCTCGATGGGCAAATGTGCTTATTGGCAATTCAGGTAAAACAATCGGCAAAATCGGATGTGCAACAACTGCTATTGCTATGATGGAATCGTACAGGACTGGTACAACAATTTATCCCGATTCAATGTCTAAAAAATTAAGTTATTCTTCAACAGGTAATGTGTATTGGCCAAGCCATTATACCGCAGTAACAAATAGCACGGAATATCTCCAAAAGATTTATCAAAAGCTTAAAGAGGGTAAACCTGTAATGCTTGGAGCAAAGAAATCAAACGGCTCACAGCATTGGGTTGTTATAACGGGATATAGTGATGGAGAAACTCTTACTGCATCCGGTTTTACAATTAATGACCCGGGTACAAAATACAGAACAAATCTTCAACATTTACTCAATGAATATCCAATAGTATATAAGTATTTTTATTATTAAAGAGCAAGTGTCGTGTCAGGTGATTGATACGACATTTGTTTTTTTATTAATATTGATTTAAATAAAAAAATAATCAACAAATCTTTCGAATATGTACGATATCCTATGGTGCTATTGATATTATATTATATATATGATATAAATATTTAATTAAAAATGTTGCATTTTAATGACTATTTATTATATTAAATAATTTTTGTGGAGTGGTATGATGAAAAAACTTATATCAGTTTTGTTATCATTAATTTTAATCATCGGCTCGGTTTCGGTCGTGAACAATTCCTATGCAGTTGATGAGAGTTCTAATGAAGATTTATATAATTTTGCAGAAGATTTGGTTTCTCTTATTCGTGATTATAATGATAAAGAGCTTGATGAAAAGGACCTTGAAGACTATGTTGTTTATGCTGAACAATTTCTCGGTGGACAGGAAACTGACCAGTTGATGATGAACTTTTTTGAGACAAAAAGACTTATTGTCAAATCTCCAAGGGATATAGAAAAATTTGGAGCAGTAGAATGTGTAAGTGGATACAACGATTTGTATATCCTGCAATATGATAGTACGGTTGCAACAAAAGAGGCGTACGAGCATTATCTTAAATTAGATTATATTGAATATGTTGAACCTGATATTATTTTAAGTGCAGCAGATGGTGATTTGCCCGGTGATGACATTGAAGAGGATGATATATCCGGATTTGATGATATTACTGCAGAGGCAATGGAGTGGTTACAGGATAAAATCGGATTTTCAGATATAAAGGATGAGCTTTTAAGCAAAATACAGGATGACTATGTCCTTGTTGCAGTGCTTGATAGTGGTGTTGATACTGACCATGAACAATTAGCTGACAGACTTGAAGATAGTGATATTAATCTAAGTTCATCAGGAAATAAGAATAGTTGTGAAGATGATTACGGGCACGGTACTCATGTTACAGGTATTATTGCGAACAATACCTTGAGTAATGTTAAAATAAAGCCATATAAGGTGTTGAATTCTGAGGGTAAGTGCTCTTTGAGTGTTATTGCTCTTGCAGTTGATATGGCAGTTGCTGATGGTGCTGATATTATCAATATGAGTCTTACTGCCCAAGGGGAAAGTGAAAGAATGACTGAGGCTGTTGACAATGCAGTAGCAAATAATGTGAACGTTGTTGTAGCAGCAGGAAATAATAGTGCAGACCTTGACCGAAAAAAATACACTCCCGCTTGTATTGAGTCTGCTATTACAGTAAGTGCAACAGATAGTGATGATAAGTTAGCGTCATTTTCAAACTACGACGGTCCTATTGATATTGCTGCACCGGGTGTTAATATTAAGAGTTGCTATTTAAACAATTCTTATGTTACCATGAGCGGTACTTCCATGGCAGCGCCACAGGTAACGGCAGGTCTTGCAATTATTCAGTCAATTATTAAAGACCTTTCCGCGTCTAAAACTGAACAGAGAATCAAGGAATATGCAATTCCTTTATTTGAAAATGAGGGTGAGAATCCCTTTGGTGCAGGTTTGTTATATTTGAAGTATCTTTTAGATAATAAACCTACTACAGCAACACCTGTTTTTAGCGTGGAGAGTTGTAATTTCTCGGAGAATTTTAATTTAACAATAACTTGTCCGGAAGAAGCAGATATTTATTATATCGTTGCAAATTTGGGCACTGGTAAAAGTACTTTCGATTGGATTAGTGCAAGCAAATATACTGAACCTGTTCCAATTAGAATTGACACAAAAATATATGCTATTGCAGTCGCCAAGGGTAAATATCCAAGTGATATTGCCACAGCAGAATATAACAGAATGGTTGATAATGAAGAAGATAATTACGAAATCAACACGCTGGGGTATATTACTGCTTATTATGGGGATGAAACGAACCTGATTATACCTAATACTCTTAAAGGTAAAACTGTAAAGGGTATTGCTTCGTCTGCGTTTAAAAATGACAATAGAATTCGTTCAATTGTTTTGCCTGATACAGCAACCAAAATTAATGCCTCGGCATTTGATGGTTGTACTGCACTTGTCTCAATCTCAGGTAATGGAATTACAGAAATCGGTGTGGATGGTTTTGCGAAAAGCTCAATTTGCTCTTTCGAATTTCCCAACCTTACAAAAATTGGTATAAGAGCATTTACTGAATGCTACAATTTGACAACCATATCAATGGATAAGGTGGAGACAATTGGTGCCTATGCATTCAATAAAACCCCAAAACTTACTGAGTTGAATTTGGAAAATATTGTGACAATCGGAAGTTATGCATTTGAAGAATCAGGCGTACAATCTGTCAATTTGGCGAATGTAACAACTATTGGAATGAATGCCTTTACTTCTTGTGAAGATTTGTTTTCTGTTTCAACACCACAACTTATTGAGATTGGAATTAATGCTTTCAGAAATTGTACATCGTTAAAGAATCTTGATATGCCTTTATTGACAACGATATCCGCAAATGCCTTTAGAAACTCTGGTATTGAGACATTCTTTGGCAGATATGTTAAAACAATCGGAAACTATGCCTTTGCTGAAAACGCATCTCTTGCAAGTGTGTTTTTGCCTTCGCTTGAATCTTCCGGTACCAATGCTTTTGCGTATTGTACAGAATTGCAAATTGCTATGCTTCCAACAATAACTGAACTTAATAATAATAGTTTTTACGGTTGTACAAAACTCAAAATGTTATATTTACCTGCAGTTAAAACAGTAGGTTCATTAGCTTTCTATGATAGTGGAATAGAGTATTTAAGATTTAATTGTGTTGAGGAGATTAAAAGTCTCCCACAAACCTTGAAGGGTATGGTTCTCCCAAGCACATTAACCTCAATTTCAGCAACAACTCCTGAAACGGATTTTGTAGTTTACGGTTATGAAAATACTTATGCTCAGGAGTATGCAGTTGAGAATAACAAAGAATTCCAAACAGTCCCTGCAATCTTATATGAAACAACCGGTCAGGTTAACCCTGATGATAAATTTATAGTTGTTTATGCTATGGGCTTTAGTTGTACATATCAATGGTACAAAAATGATGAGGTTTCCAATGAAAATGGTACACTCATTGAGGGAGAAGATAAATTTTACTATGAACCATCAGTTGACGATGAGGCTGTGGCGTATTATTGTGTAATTACAAGTAGTGATGGTGTTAGTACAAATTCAGCTGTAACACATCCGATTTTGAATTGTCCCGAATATAGACCGGCAGATTTAACTGAATACAACAAAGTCGTTGAGAAGGTCGATTTAATCAACAGACAAAATACGGATGAATTCTTACTTGAGGATTTGGATAACTTATTGAGTATCAATGTTAGTAATCTTACTTACGACAATCAGGATGTAGTGGATTCAATTGTAGAAAGAATCGGGTATGTTCTCTTTGAAATTGAAAACGGTTTCTTGCTTGGTGATATTAATCATGACAATAAGCTTAGTGCTTATGATGCTCGTGTGATTTTGTGTTTTGCATCTGAAACTCTCACACCTTCAAAGCAACAACAAAGAACAGCTGATATGAATGGCGATGGTGAAATCACAGCCATTGATGCAAGAATGCTTTTAACTCAATGTTTTGAAGCATAACAAAAAGCCTTGGTTTTCCAAGGCTTTTCTTTTATAATCTTTCAATTATTTTTTCAATATTTTCATCTGAATACTCAATTTCAGATGAATACATTCTTGCATATTCCACGACATCCTCAAAATGAAGTTTGCCATATTTTGATATATGGTATTTACATATCTGCGAAATGAAGAAGACACTGAAAATAGAGAACTTGATTATGTTTTTATCCATCTCATTAAGATGCCTGTAAACAAAATATAAAAGCATTTTTTCAAACACCTTTTCAAATTTTTCAGGAATAAAAATGCTGTCAAAATCAACATTTTTCATATCATTTAAAAGGTTTGTCCAAGATTCGTCAAGTCTTTCAAATGAAATGTAATTATCAACCCAATATTGAAAGTCTCTTTTAATGATTTCGGTTTTATTTTTATTAAGTAAAGCAATAATCTTTTCTTTTAGTGAATGGTCATCGTTTTGTATATCAAAGAGAATTTCCTGTTTTTGTTTTAAAAATTCTTCATCATAATCATCGTCTGAAATTTCATTTGAAATGATTAATTCAAACTTCTCTTTCTGTCCAAGAATAATTCTACCTGCTTCTTCACAACAAAGACCAAGACCGATTTCAGTTGCATTTTCATAATAATTTCTATAACGAGGGTGGTCAGTACATATTTGGCAAAGAGCATCTTCACCTAAATTCAGAATAATTTCACAAAGATTATTCTCATTCAAGAAAGCACAACGACCCTTTCCGTCAAGTCTAAAACAAGCACAATCATCATTTGTAATTACATCATTTTCAAATCTTTTTCCAAAATCGCTTTTTATATTTTGATAATACTCATATGTATCTTCATCAATGTCGATTTCCCAACCGATACAACAGTTGTGTTTGCATTTGTTGGCAATACAACTAAAATTTTCATAATAATTTGGAACAAGTATTTTCATAAGAACTTCACCTTCAATATGAAATAATTATAAAATAAAACGAAAAACTTTTCAACGAAAATTATAATTTATCTTTGTTGAAATTAAAATAAATCTGTGTTAGAATGTAACGAATAAAAATTAGGAGTTATTTATGATTTTAATTTTAGCTGTAATTTACATTGTATTTATATCCTTGGGGCTTCCTGATTCGCTTTTCGGTGCAGCTTGGCCGGTAGTATATAAGGATTTCGGAGTTCAAGAAAGCTTTGCATCACTTTATGGCATAATAACAGGTGCTTGTGTAGGAGGAGTAAGCTTTGTTGCGGGTAAAGTTATAAGAAAATTCGGCACACCCTTAGTTACCTTTGTTTCTACCTTGCTTACTGTATTAGGGCTTTTAATTATGAGTGTTTCACCTAATATTGTTGTTATGATGTTGGGTGCAGTTGTGTTAGGTTATGGTGCAGGTGTAATTGACACTGCTTTAAACAACTTTGTCTCGCTGCATTATAAGGCACAACATATGAATTGGCTTCATGCGTTTTGGGGAATTGGAGTTACCATAAGCCCTATTATAATGTCGTTTTTCTTAACAGGAGAAACAGACTCTTGGCGTAACGGCTATCGAGTTATTGCACTTATGCAGTTGTCAATAGCAATTATAATTGCTGTTTCCTTGAAAAAATGGCGAACAATCAAAGAAGATACTGAAGTAAAAGAAATTTCCAATGAAAATAAGAAAAGCCTGATTGAAATATTAAAGATAAAAGGTGTTCTTGTAAGCCTGATTTCACAAGGACTTTATTGCAGTATGGAGTTTCTCCTTGGCACATGGGGTGCATCCTTCCTGGTGCATATTCATTCATTAGGTCCCGACGAAGCAGCAAAATGGATTTCACTCTATTTTGGTGGCATAACAATAGGCAGAATAATATCAGGGTTTATTGCTATGAAGGCATCTGACAATACAATGATACGCTCAGGTATTGCAGTATCATTTGTAGGTATGGTTCTTTTAGCACTTCCTCTTGGAAAAATTTCTCTTTTCGGGTTGTTGCTTATTGGTATAGGCTTTGGACCAATTTTCCCAAGTATATTACATAGTGTTCCAGACCGTTTCGGAAAGGAATATTCAGCAGATATAACAGGATTTCATATGGGTGGTGCCTACGGAATTGGCTTTGGTGTTCAGTTGATTTTTGGCTTTATTGCTACTGCAACAACATTTAAAATTACATCCTTTGTTCTGTTGGCTCTTGCTATTGGTGTATTTGTTGCCAACGAAACTACAATATCTTTAGTAAAGAAAAAATAAATTTTTATTGAAGTACATATAATAATCAAAAGATAAAAAGGACGTGATTATTATGTGTACTTCAATTTCGTTTTTAACGAAGGACCACTATTTCGGCAGAAACCTTGATATGGAATTGTCATATGGAGAAAAGGTGATTATAACACCAAGAAAATACCCATTGAAATTCCGTATGGCAGATGAATTAAAGGAACATTTTGCATTTGTTGGTGTGGGCATTGTTATTGATAATTATCCTCTCTACTATGATGCTACCAATGAAAAAGGACTCTCAATAGCAGGGTTAAATTTCCACGTAAGTGCTGTTTATTACGATAAAACAGATGATAAAAATAATATAGGTGCATTTGAATTAATTCCATGGATATTGAGTCAGTGTTCATCAGTGGATGAGGCAAGGGATTTGTTGGTGAATACGAATGTCGTAGGTATTGATTTTAGCGAGGAATATCAAAGTACACCACTTCATTGGATGATAAGTGATAAGGATTATTCGATTACCCTTGAATGTGTTCAAGATGGTATGAAGGTTTACTATAATCCTATTCACGTGTTGACAAATAATCCTGAATTTCCAATGCAGGTTTTTAATTTGAATAATTATATCAATCTTACACGGGAAGAACCTGAAACACGATTTGCTGAAGGCTTCGATTTGAATAAATATAGTAGGGGAATGGGTGCAATAGGTTTGCCTGGTGACTTGTCATCAATGTCTCGTTTTGTGCGAGGTGCTTTCGCAAGGCTCAATTCTTTATGTGGCGATACTGAAGGTGAGAGTATTAGTCAATTTTTTCATATTCTCGATTCTGTTTCACAAAC
This sequence comes from Clostridia bacterium, assembly GCA_017546665.1. Lineage (GTDB taxonomy): Bacteria > Bacillota > Clostridia > Oscillospirales > Acutalibacteraceae > Fimenecus. Next base: position 17,535 of record JAFYSE010000039.1, read on the forward strand.
ACAGGGTTGCGTAAAGACGGAAAATGGTTTTGAAAGAACAATTTATTCATCTTGTTGTAATACTGATAAAGGAATTTACTATTATAAAACCTATAATAACAGCCAAATTTCAGCGGTAAATATGTATAATGAAAATCTTGATATGGATACGTTGATAACCTACGACATTATTGATAGACAACAAATTAAATATTTAAATTAAAGTGAAAAGCCGATGTTAAAAACATCGGCTCTCTTTTTATCTCTTGTTTCCGCTTACTGCATTTCCCACACCATCAGCTACATCTGATGCGGCTTCACCCGCACCTTGAAGTAAATCTGATGCGGCCTCTCCAACACCATCTGCTGCATCACCGACAGCATTTCCTGCGTTGTTCATAGCATTGTCTCTTGTGCTGCTCTCTTTGTTGTTTGTTGTACTTTCTGTTGTATTTGTCTTGTCGCTTTCAGTAATTTTTCCATCATCAAGATTGTTGCAACCAGTAAGGAACAAACAAGTGAGAACAGTTACGATAATAGTAACAATAATTGCTTTTTTCATAGTATTTTCCTCCTATTTTTTTAGCATTTATATTATTAGAATAATCCAGATAATTATTCTATTTTGTAAGCACTCCGTCATCGCTGTAAAGTAAAACCAATATGTTATCTTCCATTCCTGTTTCACAATCAATATAAATTAAGAATTCTCGTGAGGTTTTGTCTTTACAATGAATCTCATAGCATAATTGCTCTGTTTCACATTCTGTTGGTATGAAGCAAAGACGAGTATCTAAAATTTCAAGTTGGTTATTAATTGTATTTTTAGCTTGTTCCAAAGAGATTTTGGAAGATAAGTTGTTTCTTGTTGTGTGGTTAGAAATATATCCTGTTGCGTCAAAAGAAAGCACTTCACCATTCTCAAGACTAACGCTCACTTTAATTAAGTCAGGGTACATTACAATGTTGTTTTGTTTTGAAGCAAAATTGATTGTGCATATTCCGTCTTCCGTGAAATAATAACTCTCTTTCATGTTGCTATAGCCAATTTTTTCAAGATAAGTTTTTGCTTTTTCTATAACATCATTGTCCTTTAACTGAACTTCGCCGACAAACTGTGAGTTAAGCATATAACAGGGCTTGCCACCTTGTTTTGTTATGGCTACTGTGCAATTATCACTTTGAAAAACATAACAGGGGATGTTACCGTCTTCATTGTGAGAATAACGCAAACTGTCTTTTTCATTTACACATATCTTTTTTGCAATTTCTAATGCTTCATCTTTGGAAATATTACTCAGACCATCTAAATGTTTTGCTTTGCCTTGTGAAAGGTGGTCAGAAAAAGGTCCGTCATAGATTAATGTTGGAACATCCGTTAGTGCTTGTTCTGTGTCGTCAATATTATCAGCAAATGTTTTTGTGTCTATGTTGCTATTCAGCGTCAGAGTTGATTTTACTTCTTCAAAGGAGTACGTGCCGTTTTGAATTTCAAGACAAATTTTATTTATATTTTCAGATAAGGAGTTGCAAAAACTGTATAGATTTTGTAGTTGTTCTCTCTCTTCGTCGGTCAGCGTTTCTCCCGTTGCAGTCTTGCGTTCAAGTGCCATGACAAACTCACCGATTTGTGATAAGAATTTATAGGTATTTCCAACCATTCCTTCATTCGTCGGTAATAAAGAAAGATTGGCTTTTGCACCCGATGCTTCACGCCATAACTCTGCTGATAATTTTGAAAGCATAGTTGGAGTGGTAACATAAATTGTTTTTTCGAGATTAGTAGAAATATTATTAAGATTTTCGTCAAGAGCAATAAGTGCCATCTGTTTGGTAATCATAGCTTCTTGTTTGTATCGGTTTGCTTTAATCGTTTGTGCTATACAGACAATACCAAGAACAATAAAAACTGTTGAAATATAAAGAATAATTCTTGCCTTTTGACGAGGGGTAAATGGCTTTTTATCCATATTTTTTCATTCCTTTAATCATTTGGAAATATTATTTACAAAAAATTCAAAAATATACTGAAAAAAAGTGCAAATTTTGTTTGCTAAATGGTCATATATGTAGTATAATTATTGTGATTTAATATGCAAAATGGGGGAAGAGTTTGTGATTGTTTATCTTGACAATAGTGCAACAACAAAACCATGTGAAAAAGCAGTGAAAAAAGCACTTGAAATGATGAACGAAAACTTTGGTAATCCTTCATCATTGCACTTTTGCGGATATACTGCAAAAAAAGAGCTTGATAGTGCAAGACACAGTATTTCATCCTTTTTAGGATGCGAGGATAATGAAATATATTTTACTCCCAGCGGAACAGTTGCAAACCATACTGCCATCTTAGGAAGTGTTAAAGCAAAACGTCGCGAAGGTAAAAAAATCATTACAACATTATTGGAGCATCCAAGTGTTTTAAAGCATTTTGAAGCATTGTCCGAGCAGGGCTATGATGTTGTATATTTAAAACCGGATAATAACGGTAAAATCAATCTTGATGAACTTTCTAATATTGTGGATGAAAACACAATTTTAGTCAGTGTAATGGCAGTTAATAATGAGGTTGGTTCAATTCAGGATATTTCAAAAATCAAAGGCATAATTAAAGATAAAAAATCCAAAGCATATTTCCATTGTGATGCAGTTCAGGCTTTTGGAAAAATCATTCTTAAGCCAAAAAAACTAGGTGTTGACCTTATGAGTATGAGTGCTCATAAAATCCACGGTATTAAAGGTTCAGGTGCTTTGTTTGTGAATAACAGTGTTCGCATTCTTCCAAGTATTGTTGGCGGTGGTCAGGAAAATGGACTTATTTCAGGGACTGAGGCAATGCCGGCAATTTGTGCTTTTGCAGAGGCTGTTAATGATATTGGAAATATCCAAAAGAATTTTGATTATGTGTCGTCTGTCAAAAATTACTTTATTCAAAAGATAAATGATATTGAAAAGGTGAGTATTATTTCTCCCGAGGATGCTCTCCCGTACATAATCAATATTTCTGTTGAAGGTGTGCCCTCACAGGTTATGTTAAATTCACTTTCTTCAATGGGAATTTGTGTTTCGGCAGGGTCTGCTTGTGCAAAGGGACACAGAAGTGATGTATTGACTGCAATGGGAGTAACCCCAAAAGGAATTGATAGTGCAATTCGTATCAGTTTGTCAAAAACTACCACAGAAAATGATATGGATTTGTTGTATAATGGAATAAAAGAAACAGTTAATCGTGTTAGGAGATAATGATGAAAGAAATCATACTTATCAAGAATGGTGAATTGGCTCTTAAAGGTCTTAACCGTTCAACATTTGAAGATATTTTAATAAAGAATATTCGCAAGAGAATAAAACCTCTTGGTGAGTTTGAATATAGAAAAGAGCAGTCCACAATTTCAGTTGTTCCAATGGATGATTACATAGATATGGACGAAGTAAGCGACAGAATTAGCCGAGTTTTTGGTATTGCAGCATATTCAAGAGCCTTACAGGTGGAAAAGGATATGTCAGTTATACTTCAAAATGCACCTGATTATCTTGCTGAACAGCTCAAAAACGCAAGAACTTTCAAGGTTGAAGGTAAACGTTCTGATAAGAAGTTTCCATTAAAATCACCTGAGATTTCAAGAGAAGTTGGTGGAGCAATTTTAAGTAAATTCCCACATCTCAGGGTTGATGTTAAGAACCCTGATATTCTTGTTACTATTGAAATCAGAGAAAAGTTCGCATTTATTCGTGGTAATCAGACAAAGGGTGCAGGTGGTATGCCAACAGGTACAGCCGGAAAATCTGCAATCCTTATTTCAGGTGGTATTGATAGTCCCGTTGCTGCATATATGATGGCAAAGCGTGGTCTTGTACTTAATGCAATTCATTTTGCATCTCCACCATATACATCACCACAATCTGAAGAAAAGGTACACAACCTTCTTCGCAAGGTTTCAAGATACAGTGGTAATATCTGTTTGCTTACTGTTGGATTTACTGAAATTCAAGAAGAAATTAGGGATAAATGTCCCGAAGATTTATTTACACTTATTATGCGTCGTTTTATGATGAGAATTTCACAACGCATCGCAGAAAAGGAAGATTGCAAAGCACTAATAACAGGTGAAAGTCTTGGTCAGGTTGCAAGTCAGACATTGAATGCCCTGACTTGTACTGACGCAGTAGTTTCTATGCCTGTTTTCAGACCTTTGATTGGTCTTGATAAGGATGAAATAATTAAGGTTTCAAGAAAAATTGATACTTTTGATATTTCAATAGAGCCTTATGAGGATTGTTGTACCGTGTTTACTCCTAAACACCCGAAAACAAAACCACAGATTTCAATGATTGAAGCAGCAGAACAAGCACTTGATATTGAAGGCTTAATTGAAAGAGCAATAGAAAACACAACAATAAAAAATATTTGTTTTTAGAATAAATAGTAGGTGAAATGATGGATAACAAAAAGAAGATAGTTAAAACGGTAGTATTAGTAATTTGTGTTCTTGTATTTCTTGTTTCAGCAGGATTTATAGGATGGCATCTTTACGATAATTATAAAAATGATAAAAATCTTGATGATTTGCGTGACCAGGTAACAGAGCCAACAACAGCTGAGACTATTATAATTGAAGAGGCAAAGCCTGATTATTCAGATATTGTTGCGAAGAACGATGAAACCGTTGGTTGGATAACAATTCCCGGTACTAACATTAATCACCCAGTATTGCAACATCCGGATGACGCTAATTACCCTGCAAGTGGGAATTATTATCTGAAACACACTTTTGAAAAAACATATTCAATATATGGTGCTATCTATATGGACTACCGTAACGATGCAGTTGACCTTGATGCAAACACAATCATTCATGGTCATAATGGTTACAACGGTACAAATTTCTCTGACCTTGCTGAATACGATGATATTGAATTTTACAAGGAACACCCTATTATCGAATTCAATACTCTTGAAAAGTATTATAAATGGAAGATTTATGCAGTGTTTATTACAAATGCGGAAAAGAAAGATGACAATGGTTATGTATTCAACTATGTTTATCCTTATTTGGAAGGAGAAAACTTTGAGGGCTATTTAAACGAGATTAACAAGCGTTCTCTTTATACTACAGGCGTTGATATCAGAGAAGGTGACAAGTTGCTTACACTTTCAACTTGCTGCAGAAATCTTGACATCACATCAAAGCACGAAAATGTGAGAATTGTTGTTGTTGCTCGTGCCGTAAGATACGGAGAAGATGAAACAGTTGATGTTTCAAAGGCGTATGTAAATGAAAATCCAAAGTATCCACAGCTTTATTACAGAAAATACGGACTTGTTAATCCATATAAAAATGATGAACATTGGTATCCAAGGGAGGGATAATTGCAAATGGATAATAAAGAAATAAATAATGAGGCTTTGTCATTTGATGACTTAAAGAAACAGTTGGGAATGACAGGCACAGAGGGAAAAAGGAAAATTGCAACTTCCCAAAAGGCTCCCGAAAAACCCTCGGAAATCAATGAAACTGAAGGCGGTTTTGTTGACATTACGGCACAGTTTGTAAATACGGACGAGGATGAACCTGAACAGAATAACGAAAAACCAGTTGAACCACCAAAACCACCTGTAAAGAAGCGAGTTAAGACATTTAACGAGATTTTTTCAGATGCAATTAAGGCTGTTCTACCTTCAAAGGAAGATAGTGCAAAGGAAAAAATGAGAAAAGTGGTTATGGATATTTCTATAGTTGCCATCGTTTGTTGCTTGTTTGCATTTATTGATTACTTTGGTGAATATCGTACTCAGGTAAGCATTCGTAATGACTTGCAAGGACAAATTATCAATACCGATGGAATGAATGATAATCAATATAACGAAGCTTGGAAAGACCTTTATGCGAAATTCCCTAACATGAACTTTCCTACCGGAATGAAAGCAGACTATGCATATCTCTACGCTGCAAACCAGGATTTTGTAGGTTGGTTGAAGATAGAAAATACAAGCCTCGATATTCAGATTGTACAAAGCACGAATAATGAGTATTATCTTAAGCGTGACTTCTATAAGAATTCAAACCGATATGGTTGTCCGTATGTTGATTATAGAAATAACACAAAAGAACTTGATGATAACACTTTGATTTATGGACATCACATGAGTGACGGAAGCCTGTTTTCAAACCTTGATGGTTATAAAACTCTTGAAGGATACAAAAAGTCACCTATAATCAATTTTAGTACGTTGTATCAAGATTATCAGTTCAAAGTTTTCGCTGTTTTTCTTTCAACTTCAAGTCCTTCAACTGATAATGGTTTTAACTATATGATTACGGATTTCGCATCGGATGAAAGGTTCACAAGTTTTATAAATGAAGTAAGACTTAGAAGTATAATAAATACAAACGTAACTGTTAATGCGAACGACAAGATTATTACCCTTGTAACATGTTCACGTGATTTTGATGATGCAAGACTTGTTGTAATGGGAAGATTAGTTCGTGATAACGAAAGTGCAGAGGTTGATGTTAGCAGTGCAACTCTTAATCCTCAGCCAAAATATCCACAAGCGTGGTATGACAAAAAGGGTAAAGAAAACCCTTATGCAAACTAATTATTGACTAAAAATATGGGATAAAGAGAGGAATGTGCATAATGAGGGCAAGATTATTGTCGCTAAATGTTGACAAGAGCATGTCTTTTACACGTTTTCAAGCACGTTTGGTAAGTAGCCTTAATCTATATATAGATGATGATTTAGGTACTGAGCAGTTTGAAGATATTAGAGCAATGTTTATGGCATTACAAAATGCCTTAGAAAATGATGAATTAATTATTACTGTTGTAGATAGTAGAAATTATATCAGATACAAAAATGCTTTAATTCAAGCATTCGGAAATGAAGCTGAGCAGAATTCTGCAGTTTTAAATAAAATTGAAACTGTTGATGAGTTGGATGATAAGCGTAAAAAGGCTTTTTCAACTTTCCCAGCAGCAGCAACAGTTTTTGTATCTGATGACGGCTTCTATTCAGGTTTCGGATTAGAAAACGGTTCTCAATGTGTGTTGTGTCTTCCTATTGATAACAACAGAATCGATAAAATATTGCGAGATGGAGTAATTCCATTTTTGAACAATACTTTTGGTTCTCAGGTTAAGGACGATAACAAGACAGAAACAAGAAAGATTAATACTGAAAAAGTAGAAATTGCAGTAGAAAGAATTTTAAAATCAAAGTCAGTAGTTGCAATTAACGGAACAAAGAACGCGGAAGTTTTAAAGAGCTGTGGCGACACGGTTAAGGGTTTTAATAACGCTTTTATTTTCACACCACACGTGGAAGATAAGGGTAATGTAAATGTGACTGAATATACTGCACAACTTGCTAAGGTGAGTCTTGATTTATCTTCTGCAAATATTGGTGCTTGTATAAGTGATATTTATAATACAGGTGAAGTTAAGTATATTTGTATTGCAGTTGCAAGTGAACAATCTGCAGTTGTGAGAAAGCTTTATATGTCAGATAATGAAACTGATTATGAGTTTGTTGAAAGTGCAGCTCTTGAACTTGTTGAACTTATTGGTGAAAAAGCGATAGGCTTACGTAGTGTTGGAATTGAAATAACAGACGAACCGGCAGTTGAAAATGTAATAACAGAAAAAGATAAGAAACCTGCAGGTAAAAAGCCGTTAGTTGTTCTTGCTATAATTCTTGGTATTGTTGTTGTCTTGAGTGCTGTTTTAGGTGTTATTTACAAGACACAGGGTGAAAATGGTGAGTTAGGCAATTTCTTGAGTTCCATCTTTGATAAACAAGAGGAACAAACAACTAATCCTGAAAATACAACGGAGAAACCAACTATTGACGCTCCGGTTGTAGAAACGAAGGGTAAATTAAAGTTTTCAGATTTCATTGTAAATGAATACTTGAATTCACCATATTCAACCTTGGTATCAAAAGATAATCCACCTGAGTTTATCACTGTTAATGGTAAGCAGATGGATGCTAAGGAAGCAATAGCAAGGATTATTACAGCGGAAATTGATATAAATAATTATTCTGTTGAAGCTGTTAAAGCACAGGCAGTGGCAATATATAGTTCACTTAAATACAGAAATAATGGCTTTGTAATTGCCGGGGTTGAAATTAGTGAAGTATATCCGGATGAGGTTAAATTAGCGGTAGATTCAGTATTTGGTGAATATATTGCTTATAAAAATAAAGTTGCATTAGCGCCATATCACAAGGTGTCTGCTAATCAGACAATGGATGTATCAGACTATTTGCCACATCTTAAAAGTGTAAAAGTTGACGGCTATCCTGATATGTCTGCAAAGGATTATAAGACAGTACTTGAGTATTCTGGCGGGGATGTTAAAGGTGCTTTGTTACAGTATGACAGTTCACTTAAACTTTCAGATAATCCTAGCAGATGGATTGTTGTTAACGACCACGACGGCGCTGTCTCAAGTGAAGCAGGATACGCTATCTCTGTTAATGTTGGTGACGTAGAATTAGATGGTCTGTCATTCAGAGCGAAGTTTGTTGGTGAAGCACTCTTGCCATCACATTGTTTCCAGATTGAGTATAACTCTGTGAAGGATGTATTTGTTGTTACTACATATGGTCAGGGCTATGGTATTGGAATGAGCCTTGCCGGTGCAAAATATATGGCTGATAATGGTGCGGGTTACAAGGATATCCTTACAAAGTATTATTCAGATATTACAATAGTTAAAGAGGGGTAAAAAATGACTATTTTAGTTACAGGCGGAGCAGGTTTTATTGGCTCTCACACATGTGTTGAACTTTTAAATGCAGGTTATGATATTGTAATTGTAGATAACCTTTACAATTCAAGCGAAAAATCACTTGGCAGAGTTAAGGAATTAACAGGTAAGGATTTTTCATTCTATCCTTATGATATCCGTGATAAAGAGAATATGAGAAAGGTTTTTGAAAACCACAAAATTGATGCTTGTATTCACTTTGCAGGTCTTAAAGCAGTTGGTGAAAGCTGCAGAGAACCACTTATGTATTATGATAATAATATTGGTGGCACTTTAGCTCTTTGTGAAGTTATGGCCGAATATGGTTGCAAGAAGATTGTTTTCAGTTCGTCTGCAACAGTATATGGTAATAGCAATATTTCACCACTTAAAGAGGATATGAAAACAGGTGGTACAACAAATCCTTATGGTACAACAAAGTATATGATTGAAATTATTCTTGATGATTTCCATAAGGCAGATAAGGATTGGGGCGTAACACTTCTTCGTTATTTCAATCCAATTGGTGCGCATAAGAGCGGAAGAATTGGTGAAAATCCAAATGGTATTCCAAACAACCTTATGCCTTACATAACACAGGTTGCAATCGGTAAATTGCCATATCTTAATGTTTTTGGTGATGATTATAACACTCATGACGGTACAGGTGTAAGAGACTATATTCACGTTGTTGACCTTGCTCTTGGTCATGTTAAGGCAGTTGATAAGATTCTTAGGGACGAACCTGCTGTTAACGTATATAACCTTGGTACAGGTATCGGATATAGCGTTCTTGACATTGTTAAGGCATTTGAACAGGCTTCAGGGCAAAAGATTGAATATAAAATTGCACCCCGTCGTCCCGGTGACCTTGATGTTTGTTATTCAGATGCAACAAAGGCACTTAACGAACTTGGATGGAAAGCAGAGCGTGGACTTCTTGAAATGTGCGAGGATTCTTGGAGATGGCAGAGCAATAATCCAAATGGATTTGATGAATAATTAAAATATTGCAAAGGGTGATTTTTGTGAAAAGAGGTTTAATTGTTATTGTTGCAATAGTTGCAGTAATTGCAATTATTGGCGGAAGTTTGATTTCAACATATAATAATCTTGTTGATAAACAAGCAAATGTTGAAAACAAAGAAGCAGAGATTCAGGTTTATTTGCAACGTCGTGCAGACTTGATTCCTAACCTTGTTAACACTGTTAAGGCTTATGCTGAACACGAAGAAGGTGTTTATACTGCACTTGCAGAAGCACGAGCAAAACTCAATTCTGCATCTAATACTGAGGAATTCAATGAGGCGAATGAGAGCTTTGAATGGGCACTTTCAAGACTTTTAGTTGTGGTAGAAAATTATCCTGAACTTCAAGCTGACAAGAATTTTATTGCGTTACAAGACCAACTTGAAGGTACTGAAAACAGAATTGCAACAGCAAGAAAAGATTATAATGATGCTGCAACGGATTATAATGCAACAATAAAAAAATTCCCAAATGTTATTTTTGCAGGAATTCTTGGATTTGAAGAAGCAGTGTTGTATGAGGCTTTAGATACATCACAGTTTGCACCAATAGTTAATTTTGATTAATAAAAAGCTATGAAAAAGATATTTGCATTATTTAGTGTTGTTATTTTAATACTCTCATTGTCTTTTTCATCTTTTGCTATTGACATTCCTAAGCCAACAAACGATTTCTTTGTTAACGATTTTGCGAATGTAATTAGTGAAGAAGATGAAGCACAAATAATGAAAATTGGTGCTGATTTGTACGAACAAACACAGGCACAGATTGTTGTAGTAACGGTTGAATCTTTAGATGGCTACAATGTGGATGAATATGCCTTGGAACTTGGTCGTGAGTGGGGAGTAGGTAGTAAAGAAACCAACAATGGTGTTGTTTTATTGCTTTCTGTATCTGACAGAGAAGTAACAATTCAGGTTGGTTATGGTCTTGAGGGCTGTGTTACCGATGCAAAATCTGGAGAAATTCTTGATGCTTATGCTATTCCATATTTGAAAAATAATAATTTTTCAACGGGACTTACTGAGGCATATAAAGCAATTACAATGGTTGTATGTAATGAGTATGGTGCTGAGTTGAATCCTGATTATCAGATAGATAATTATGATACTTATGAAACATATACTGATGACTATGTCGAAGATGTTATTGGTGGACTTATTATTGTAATTGTATCTATCTTTATGTTAGTAATAATGAGAATAATAATAAAGAAAATCGGTGATGACTCAAATCATGGCGATGGCTCAAATTACGGTGGCGGAGGATATAGTGGTAACACTCGTTACGGAGGATATAGTGGTCCTACCGGTGGGGGTTTCTCCGTAGGCGGTTCGCGTGGTGGCTTCTCTGGCGGAGGATTCCGCGGTGGCGGTGGCTCCTTTGGTGGTGGCGGTGCCTCAAGAGGTTTTTAGAATATGAGAGTATTTGACTTTGACAATACCATTTATGATGGTGAAAGTATAATGGACGTTTTTCTTTACTTTTTGAAGAAAGATTTTAAGACAATCGTTCGTTATGCCCCAAAATTCATAAGGGATTTTATTCGTTATAAATTTGATAAAATTACTGTTGATGAAGCAATGGCAAGTTATGGCGAAGCCTTCAAAGAGTATTGCCAAAAATATGAAAATATTTATAGCGAATTTGAACTTTTCTGGAATATTAATGAAAAGAAAGTAAAAAAGTTTTATTTTGATATTCAAGATGAAGAAGATATTGTTGTTTCAGGTTGTCCATATTGTCTGTTAAAGATAATATGCGATAGAATTGGTATCAAGCATTATATAGGCTCTGATATTGACCCTATAAAAGGCGAAATCAACAGTATCTGCTATAAAGAACATAAATTAGATGTTTTTCATTTAGTTTATGGTGATGTTATCATTGATGATTTTTATACAGACTCAATGGCTGATAAGCCTATGATGGATATATCAAAAAATGTCTTTATGGTTAAGGGTGATAAAATTACTCAAATAAAAAAAGACGGTGTTACAATTTAATATTAATGAGTAGGTTGGGCAGTTGCGTAAGTTTTTACTTATGAGGAAAGTCCGAGCATCATACAGCAGGGTAACGGCTAACGGCCGCCGAGGGTGACCTTAGGGAAAGTGCATAGAGAATAACCGCCGTTTTAACGGTAAGGGTGGAAAGGCGAGGTAAGAGCTCACCAGCGTTGCAGAGATGCAACGGCTGAGCAAACCCTACCCGATGCAACATCGACTGGAGTTGTCAGCTGGGCAGATACTCCGACGGATGGCTAGAGGCTCATAGCAATATGTGTCGCAGATAGATAATTGCCTTAAACGACAGAACTCGGCTTACAGATTTACTCATTTTTATAATTCAGGGTGCCTTTAGCACCCTGTTTTTCGTCTTAACAAATCAATTAAACGAATCGTATAATATATCGAGGTGTTTTTATGTTTGATGCATTTATATGGTCCGTTTTTATGTTCTTGATATTATTGGGAACGGTTGCAATTTGCTACATAATTATGTTAAAATTATTACTGCCAAAAAGCGATGGGGATTATTATATTTTAATTCCGTGTTGTAGCAATACAACCAAGGTTCTCGAAAAGGCATATTCTGCCCAATTAAAACTATGTTTGTTGGGTGAAGGTTTACATGGAAAAGTAATTATTCTTGATTGCGGAATTACAGATGATGAAAAAGAAGAATTAGAAGAAATTTATAAGGAATGTAATGAAATTTACTGCATTAAGCAGGATGAAATAAAGGAATTTTTTGATGGAAGAATTTGAAACAAAAATCAAATTAAAAGGTATAGTAACCGACATAACATTTCGTAACGACACAAATGGTTATACCGTTTTTACTGTTGATACGGGCGATGAAGAAATCACGGTTGTCGGTACTGTTGCAGATATAAAAATGAGCGACAGAGTCGAGCTTATGGGGGACTATGTCTATCATTCTGTTTACGGAAGGCAGTTTAAAACTGAATTCTGTACTGCACTTATGCCTGAAACAGTAGAAGACCTTTATCATTATCTTGCAAGTGGTGTTGTAAAGGGCGTAAGAGAATCAACCGCCCTTAAAATTATTGACAGATTCGGTGAAAACAGTTTTGATGTTTTGGAATATGAGCCTGAAAGACTTGCAGAAATTAAAGGCATTTCCATTGAAAAAGCAAGAAAAATCGGCAGAGAATATAAAAAACAATGCTCAACAAGAGCGTTAATAATTAGCCTTTCAAAATATGGTCTTAATACAAGTGAATGTCTTATAGCATTTGAAAAATTGGGCAATAGTGCAGTTGAAATAATCGAAAACAACCCATATATTCTTTGTGAGGGCGAGTCTAAAATCTCCTTTGAAAGAGCCGAGCAGATTGCAGAATTTTTACCACAAAAGCCCGATAGTAAGCACAGAGTTGAAGCAGGAGTGCTTTACGTTATAAGGCATAATTACAGTAATGGTCATACTTGTCTGCCACTTGAAAAGATTTATACACCTTCTTGCGATTTGTTAAATGAAAACAGAGAAACTATTGAGATTGCCGTGGATAACCTTGTGCAATCGAAAAGAGTTTTAATTGAGAAAATAGGCAATAAAGAGTTTATCTTTTTACCTGAAGCATATAATGCAGAAAAAAGTATTGCCAGAAGGTTGAATGTTTTACTTAAGTTTCCACCTGAAAATCCGATTGATGTTATATCGCACATTGATAAAATAGAAAAGGACTGTAATATTCAATATGCAGAATTGCAGAAAAAAGCAATAGTAACCGCAGTGAATAAGGGTATATTGATTCTAACAGGTGGACCTGGTACAGGTAAAACGACAACATTAAATGGCATTATCAATATGTTTGAAAGGGATTTTCTTAAAATTGCTCTTTGTGCACCTACAGGACGTGCAGCACAGAGAATGACGGAGGCGACAGGTAGGACTGCCACAACAATTCATAGATTACTTGAAGTGGAATGGTCAGAAAATAATAGACCGGAGTTTAGAAGAAATCTTAGAAACCCACTTGACTGTCACGCTGTTATTGTTGACGAAATGTCAATGGTTGATATCTTCCTTTTTTCAAGTCTTTTAGATGCACTCCCATTTGGATGCCGTCTTATTATGGTAGGTGATAGTGACCAGCTTCCTTCTGTAAGTCCCGGAAATGTGTTAAAAGACTTAATTGATACGGAACTTCTGCCGGTTGTTCAGTTGAAGGAGATTTTCCGTCAATCACTTGAAAGTAATATTGTTCGAAATGCCCATGCCATAGTAAAGGGTGAACAGATTGAAACGGATTATAAAGAGGGAGATTTTTATCTTCTTCAACGACATTTTCCACTTGACGCTGTAAGAACAATAAAGGAGTTATGTGTAAAGAGATTGCCCGATGCCTATGGGTTTGACCCTACAACGCAAATACAGGTGCTTTGTCCATCAAAAAAAGGTGAAACCGGTACATATAATCTTAATCAAGTTTTGCAAGAATGTATTAATCCACCGTCTCAGGATAAAAGAGAGCATAACACAGGATATCGACTTTTCCGTGAGGGAGATAAGGTTATGCAGACCAAGAATAATTATAATATTCATTGGGAATCCGAGAGAGAAGAAGGGGATGGCATATTCAATGGTGATATTGGTTTTATTGAAACTATTGATATGCGTCATGATACAATAATTATTGATTTTGCAGGTAAAAGAGCAACATACTCAAAAGAGCAGTTGCAGGAAATCGAACTTGCTTATGCTGTAACAGTGCATAAGAGTCAAGGTAGTGAATTTGATGCGGTTGTTATGCCCGTGATTTCTGTAAACGGAAGACTATGTTATAGAAATCTTTTATATACTGCTGTAACAAGAGCAAAAAAGATGCTTATTCTTGTTGGCACAATAAATTGTCTTAACAGTATGATTGAGAATAATAAAACGCAGTTAAGATATTCTGCCTTAAAACATTTTATGCTTGACAACTGATTCTGCAGGTGTATAATGTAAATAGCCAAGTAAATAGTATGGGTGCTGACGGCAAGTCGGCTGAGATTGGGGCTATTCCGCCTCTGACCATTGAACCTGATACGGATAATGCCGGCGTAGGAAATTTTCATTCAGCCATGCGGGTATTCCTTGGCTGAATTTTTTTATTTGGAGGTAAAGAGAATGAAGAAGAAAAATTTGTATTGGCTTGTGGAAAGTGCAGTAATGATTGCTCTTGCAGCAGTTTTAGAGATTGTTGCGAAAATGATTATTCCCGAAATGCCATTTGGTGGACAAGTCACAATTGTAAGTATGCTTCCTGTTGTACTTGTTGGTTGGAAATATGGTATGGGTAAAGGCTTTGTTACAGGTTTTGTTTATTCACTTGTACAGATGGCACTCGGTGTAAAATCAATAAGTGCACTTATAATGCCTGCATCAGATGAATATTTGGGTAGCATTAGAAATGTTGTTATAATGTTTGTTCTTGATTATATTGTTGCTTATACTGTTCTTGGTTTGGGTGCAATTTATAAGAAGAAAATTAAAAATAATAATGTTTCATTGTCCCTTGGTGCATTTACAGTGTTATCACTTAGATACATATCACATATCTTGTCAGGATATATTCTCTTCGGTGCATGGGCAGAATGGTTCTTTACACAGGAAGGTTTTTATTCATGGGGACAAACTATAATGAATACATTTAGCGGTAATGCACTTTCACTTGTTTACTCAATTATTTACAATGGATTCTATATGATACCTGAAATTATAATTACAACAATAGTTGCGGTTATAATTGGCAAAATCCCACAGATTACAAAAACAAAGGCATAAAAATTACTCCCTTGATTTTCACAAGGGAGTATCTTTTTAATCAAAGTTTCTATCAAAGCTTCTGTATTGAATTGCTTCTGTGATGTGATGTGTTTCAATTATTTCAGAATCTTCAAGGTCAGCAATAGTCCTTGCAATTCTTAAAACCTTATCATAAGCACGAGCAGAAAGTGAAAGCCTTTCAAACGCAGTTTTCAGAATCATTAAAGCACTTTCTGTCATTCTGCAATATTTTCTTGTGCTTGCAGCATCCATTTTAGCGTTGCAAGTAATTTTTGTACCTTCAAAACGATTGTGCTGAATTGCTCTTGCTTTTTCAACTCTCTTTTTGATTTCTGAGGAGGGTTCAGATTTGCTTGTGCCTGAAAGATTTTCGAAATTAACAGGAGGGACGTTTATGTGTATATCAAGACGGTCGATAAGTGGACCACTTACACGATTAAGATATCTTTGTGCAGCACTACTTGAACAGGTGCAAGGACGAGTAGGATGACCGTGATATCCACATGGGCAGGGGTTCATAGCACAAATCATCATAACTGAACAAGGATATTGAAATTTTGCCATAGCACGGGATATGCTTATAACACCATCTTCAATAGGTTGACGAAGCACTTCAAGGGTATTTCTTGTAAATTCGGGTAACTCATCAAGAAATAAAACACCATTGTGTGCTAAGGAAACTTCACCAGGTTTCGGTATCGCGCCACCGCCAGAAAGTCCCGCAGGAGATACTGTGTGATGCGGCGAACGAAACGGTCTTGAACGAATAAGTGAAATGCCACTTGGCAAAGCTCCTGCGATGGAATAAATGTTAGTCGTTTCAATGGATTCATCAAAGGTCATATCAGGTAGAATTGATGGCATTCTTTTTGCTAACATACTTTTACCCGAGCCGGGAGGTCCAACCATTAGAACATTATGTCCACCTGCAGCAGCGATTTCCAACGCTCTTTTTACTTCTTCCTGACCTCTTACATCGGCAAAGTCGGGAATATTGATGGGGTTGTAATATTCAGTGTAACTCTCACTTGTAACGGGGGATAATAACTCAATTCCTGTAAGATGTTTTAAAAGCTCAAATACATTCTTAACCGGATAAACTTCAATACCTTTTACAACTGCACCTTCACTGATGTTTTCAGCAGGAATAAAGATTTGTTTAATACCATTCTTCTTTGCACAAAGCACCATCGGTAAAACACCATTGACCTTGCGTAATTCTCCATCAAGGGAAAGTTCGCCTAAAAATGCCATTTCATCCGTAACACCTTTTAATTGCTCATTGGCAGAAAGTAATGCAATAAGAATGGGAAGGTCATATAATGGTCCTTCTTTCTTCATATCAGCAGGTGCAAGGTTTACAGTTATTCTGCTGACAGGATATTGTAAATTTGCATTTTTGATTGCAGCACGAACTCTTTCACGGCTTTCTGAAACTGCAGTATCAGGAAGACCAACAATATCAAATCGTGGTAGTCCGCCTGAAATATCAGCCTCAACAATAACTTTGTATGCCTCCATACCAAAAAGTCCAAAACTAATTATTTTGGAAAACATAATAATCACATCCATATTAAACTGTAATAATTATACATTATTAAGCATATCCTTTTCAATATGTATTTACTTTTTATTATAAATAGAGTAAAATATGTGTTAGAAATTTTGGGAGGTCTAAGGTATGAACGATATTAACAGACTTTATGATATTTGGCTTTCTTCTGCAACAGCGGATGAGGATTTAATCCCTGAACTTGAAAGTGTAAAAGGCGATGAAGAAGCGATTCTTGACCGTTTTTATAAAAATCTTGAATTTGGTACAGCAGGACTTCGTGGAGTTATCGGTGCAGGAACTAACAGAATGAATGTTTATACTGTTAATCAGGCAACACAGGGATTAGCAGACTATCTTAATGAAACATTTGAAACTCCATCTGTTGCTATTGCTTATGATTCAAGAATTAAATCAAAAGAATTTGCTGAAAGTGCTGCAGGTGTATTAGCAGCAAATGGAATTAAGGTTTATATCTATCCTGAACTTGTGCCAACTCCAATGCTTTCCTTTGCAGTTAGAAGACTTGGTTGTTCATCAGGTATTATTATTACTGCAAGTCATAATCCATCAAAATATAATGGTTTTAAATGCTATGACCCTAATGGTTATCAGATGACTGATGAGGCAGCTGCAAGAACCTATGAATATATTCAAAAAACAGATATGTTCACAGGTGTTAAGACAATGGATTTTGAAGATGCACTTGCAGATGATATGGTTGATTTCATTGAAAATTGGCTTTATGATGAATTCTATAATAATGTTCTTTCTGCACTTGTTAATAAGGGAGAAATAAAAAAAGCGAACCTTAAGCTTATCTATACACCCCTTAACGGTGCAGGAAATAAGCCTGTCCGTAAGGTATTTAAAATGGCGGGAATTAAGGATGTAACTATTGTTAAGGAACAGGAAAAGCCCGATGGCAATTTTCCAACTTGTCCTTATCCAAATCCTGAAATTCGTCAGGCTTTTGAATGTGCTATTGAAACTGCAAAGGGTACAGATGCTGATTTGCTTCTTGCAACAGACCCGGATTGTGACCGTGTAGGTATCGCGGTTAAAGATGGTGAAGACTATGTTCTCATGACAGGTAATGAAGTTGGTGCAATGCTTTGTGAGTACCTTCTTTCTACACTTAAAGAGCAAGGAAAGCTGCCTGAAAATCCTATTGTTGTTAAATCTATAGTAACAACACCTCTTATTGAAACAATTTGTGCATCTTATGGTGCAGAGGTTGCTGATTTGCTTACGGGTTTCAAATATATCGGTGAACTTATAACGAACCTTGAAAAAGAAGGTAAAGAAAATAAATTTGTTATAGGTATGGAAGAATCCTATGGATATCTTCGTGGCACTCATGCAAGGGATAAAGATGCTGTTGTTGCTTCCCTTATGATTGCTGAAATGGCTGCCGTATATAAACTTAAAGGAATATCTCTAAAAGAGTTTATGGATAGTATTTATGAAAAATACGGAATGTATCTTAATACTGTTCTCAGTTTTACATTTGAGGGTGCAAGTGGAATGCAGAGAATGGCAGACATTATGAACTCGCTTCGTGAAAATGCTCCTAAATCTTTTGCTGGTAAAAAAGTAATTAAAGTTGCAGACTATAAAACAAGTAAGATTGTTGATGTCTTAACAGGCGAGGATAGTGTGATAAACCTTCCAAAATCCAATGTTCTTTCATACTCTCTTGAAGATAACAGTAAGGTTATTGTGCGTCCATCAGGTACAGAACCTAAGATTAAGATTTATATTACTGCTTGTGGTAACACAAGAAAAGAGTCAGAGGAAAAAACTGAACTTATATCAAAGGATGCAAAAAAGATTTTAGGAGTATAAAATGAATAGAGATAAATTTGTTAAAGGAACGGCAATCTTTTTAGCTGTGTTGATGGCATTAAGTTCAGCATCAGTTTTATTGAATGTATTGTTTTTTAAATAATTTATGACCACAGTTTATTCTGTGGTCATTTTTACATATTGATTTGTATATTTTACACATAAATTTCTGTTGACAATTATATTTTTTGTGCTATAATTAAGTTTAATGAAATTAAAGATGTTTATTATTAGACTTTTTTGAGGTGATTTGTTGAATTTCGTTCAGATGAATGATAACGAACTCGTTGCGTGTGCAAAAAGTGGTAACAGTATGGCGTTGCAAGTTCTTATTGAACGATATTCCGATAAAGTACTTCAAAAAGCAAGGTCATTTAAAAGTTTGATTGGAATAGAAAACGATGACCTTTATCAAGAGGGTATGATGGGGTTTGTTTCTGCTGTATATTCTTTTGATGTTTCTCGCGATGTATCATTTTCTACATATTCGTCAACATTATCAACAAGAAAGATGTTGTCTGCAATACGCAAGATAAATAACACGGCCAATTTGCCACTTCAATCATATATATCTATTGAAGAGGAAAATGATTTGTTTTCAGATATTCCTTCACCTGAAGAGACATTACTTTCTGTGGAAAGAGTAAATGAGATTAATTCATTTGCAGAGAAGAACTTTTCAAGAAAGGAAAAGAAGGTTTTTAAATTAAGCGTTTTGGGTTTGTCTTATTCTCAAATTGCTGAAATACTTGATTGCACCGAAAAATCTGTGGATAACACGATGCAGAGAATTCGCCGTAAATTGCGAAACTTTACAGGTGCATAAAAATTAATTGTGCTATTTGCCCACTTTTCTTAGAGAGCATTTTTATGAATGTAACGGTGCAATTCCGTGTGGGGTAAAAATAAAAGTCAGTGAGGTTACTAAAATGTACGAAGACAAGACACTCGTCTGCAAAACATGTGGAAACGAATTTGTATTTACAGCAGGCGAACAGGAATTTTATGCAGAGAAAGGACTTGTAAACGAGCCAAAGTCATGCAAAGAATGTCGTGTAGCACGTAAAAATGCTATGCGTGGAGCAGTTGAATATCATACAACTGTTTGTGCAGCTTGTGGTGGCGAAGCAAAGGTTAGATTTGAACCAAAAGGCGACAGACCTGTATATTGCAGCACATGTTTCGAAAAAATTAAGAGCGAACAGGCTGAATAATTTATAGAAATAATTAAAGCACAGAGTCTTCTAAACTCTGTGCTTTTTTGTATATTTTTCTTTTGTTTATAAATAATAATAGGGGAGGAAAATATATGGATTTTTTAAAGGCTTTTATAATTGGCGGGTTAATATGTGTTGTGGGTCAATTACTTATTGATTACACAAAAATAACTCCCGCAAGAATTCTTGTATCATTTGTTGTACTTGGAGTAATTTTAGGTGGACTTGGATTATATCAACCATTAGTTGATTTTGCAGGAGCTGGTGCAACAGTACCGTTAACAGGATTTGGAAATACCTTGGTTCAGGGCACAAAGGAAGCAATACGCGAAAAAGGTGCGTTAGGAATTTTAACAGGGCCAATGTCTTCTGCATCTGTTGGGATTACTGTTGCGATGGTTTGTGGATTAATCGTCGCATTCATTACTAAACCGAAATCAAAATAAAAATAAAGGACTGCTCATGGTGAACAGTCCTTAGTTTGTGTAAGGTTTTAAGCAACAGTTTCAGAAACGAATGAATCGTCACAGCAAGAGCATGAAACATAGTTTTCAGCATCGTTGCCGATTACAACTCTTTTACTATCAACGTATTTCTTTATAAGAATATATGCTGCAACTGCAACAGCAGCAATACCAACAATAATTGCAATAACTTTTAAAGCCTTTTTCATAAATGAATACCTCCAAATTTAATCACAAAAATATTATATATAATTCATAATGAAAAGTCAATGAATATTTGTAAAAAAGAAAAATGCCGAAGACTTTCGTCAACGGCAAAGAACTTTACGTATTTAAGTCAAATTAAGCCTTGTTAAGTTTTGTAACGAGAGCAGACTTTTTACGAGCTGCATTATTCTTATGAAGAAGGCCTTTAGCAGCAGCCTGGTCGATTTTCTTAACAGCAACCTTTACAAGTTCGTTTTTGTCAGCAGCATTTGTTTCAATAGCAACATTTGCCTTTTTGATAGCTGTTTTAAGAGCTGAATTTGTTGACTTGTTACGCTGTGCCTTTGTCTTGTTAACGAGAACACGTTTTTTAGCTGATTTGATGTTTGGCATATTCGTTACACCTCCTTACGTATTTACAGATACATATATTACCACGAAAAAAATCAAAAATCAAGTTATTTTTTTTATTTTAAGTAATTTTTTTCGTAGGTATTAAAATGGAGATAAAATAAAGTGGTGAAAAGATGAATTTAAGAACTGATATTGCACACGAAAGACATGAAATTGTATGGAAAAAACATACGGATGGGGTTGAAGTAAATCAATGGACCGAAGGAGAAACTCAGATAACCTTAACGGAAATAAAAACGGATGAAGCAGAGAGAATAATGGATAAGCAAAGGGGAAAATACGTTACCTTAAAAATGCCGGAATTCTCTCATGAGAGTGAGCTCATAGATGGAAGACTTGATGTTCTTACAAAGCAAATTAAATGTTTATTTCCTGAAAGGGCAAAAACATTTCTTGTGGCAGGTCTTGGAAATGAAAATATAACACCTGATGCATTAGGCCCATTATGTGCAAGTAAAATTTTATCAACAAGGCATTTTGAAAATTATTTACAAGACGATATGTTTTTATCAAAGTTAAATCCCGTATCTGCCATTTCTACCGGTGTCCTTGGACAGACAGGAATAGAAACAGCAGAGTATATTAATGGCGTTGCAAAAATAGTGAAACCTGATTTAGTAATTATTATTGATGCTCTTGCAACTATAAAAGAATCAAATCTGTGTAAGACTATTCAGATTACTGATACTGGTATAACACCTGGGTCAGGTGTTGGTAATTACAGAAAAACTATTGATAAAGAAACCTTGGGAATACCTATTATTTCTATTGGTGTACCAACTGTTATTAGTCTTGATAATAACGAGGATATGATTGTGACTCCACGAGAAATTGATACAATCATAAAGAGAGCATCATCATTGATTGCTATGGGAATAAACTGTGCGATTCAACCTGCTGCCGATGCGGAATTGTTTTTAGCGTTATCATAAAAGTTTTTCTCTTTTCATATTTTGTATTGAATAAATTGCGAAAAGAGTGAAACTGTTGATAAAAAGGACAAACACATCGGATGATAAAATTTGTAAGATTTGCAATTTGATTATTCCAATTTTTTTAGCTTTGCTTTGTGTCTTGGGTGATAGTGCTTCTATTGGTAAAAAAATGATTTTGTCAGGGTTATATCTTTCTTTCCCAGAGACATTGTTTCAAGCACAAACAAGAATAAACAGTAATAACTCTGAACACCAAAATTATTTCAATACAGAAAATTTATCACAGGTATCCACTGTTACAAACTCATCAATCCCAAAAGATATAGAAGAAATGATGATTCTTGCTGAAAAAAAGTATGCTGAATCATCAAAAGATGGTTTAATAATTGAAGCTGATTATAGCAAACAAAACGCAACATCAGAATTTAATGGTATTTATTTGCGAAATACAACGTTGAGTCATAAGGTGAATATAAGTGACTATGTTAACAAAAAAGTCTATGCAAGTGTTGATACAAATCAACCCTCAGTTTTAATTTATCACACACATAGCACGGAAACTTATGAATTATTAGATAAAGGATACTATACAAAAGAACACAGTTCTCTTAGTGAAGATACAAAAGAGAATATGATTCGTGTGGGAGAAGAAGTTTGCAGGATTTTAGAAGAAAACGGATATAAAACAATCCACGACAGAACAGTCTATGATGAGGAATATGATGGTGCATATAGTCGTTCGTTTGAAGGTGTAAAAAACATTTTAAAGGATAATCCATCCATACAAGTTGTATTGGATATACACCGTGGCACAATTTATCAAAAGGATGGCTCACATATTAAAACTGTAACAGAAATTGATGGTAAAAAAGTGGCACAAATTCAAATAATTAGTGGTTGTGAGGATGGGAATGTTACTGCTTTTCCAAATTGGGAAAAGAATTTTGCCTTTGCAGTAAAATTACAACAACAGTTGGTGGAAGATAATTCAAAAATAGTAAGGCCGTTGCTGTTGTGTAGTAGAAAATATAATATGCATCTTATGCCTTGTGCTTTGCAAATTGAAATAGGTACGGACGCAAATACATTATTAGAAGCAGTATATTCAGCACAGTTATTTGCTGAATCCCTATCGTTATTATTAAAGGAGTATGAAGTTTAAATTATGGAGTTAAAAAGAATACTTAGGTCCTATTTAATGCTTGTGATAATTACAATATTAACAACACTTTTAATTGCTTCAATATTCATAGCACAAACTAATACTGATAAAATGCTTTTTGGTTAAAATTTCTTGCAATAAAGCCTTTGGTGGTGTATAATTTACTTTGTAAACTATGAAAGGACATATACACGGTTTTTGTGTGTTTTTACTTATGAATTTTAAAGAGATTGGAAATAATGGTCTTGTTGAAGGCTATGCAGTTATAAAACAATGTGATAAAAAAATGGCTAAAAACGGAAATGCATATCTTGACCTTGTGCTTTCCGATAAAGAGGGCGAAATTTTTGCTAAACTTTGGGATTATAATGAAGTATCTCACGGTAAATATGACGCAGATATGTTTGTTAAGGTCAGGGGACAAATATCCCAGTATAATGGTCACGACCAGCTTCGAATTGAAAGAATTCGTCCTGTGATTGAAGATGATGGTGTTGACGTTGGTGATTATGTAAAATCTGCTGATTATAGTGGGGAAGATATGTTCAACCACCTTGTTTCATTGGTTAACGTATTTAAAGACGAAGACTTAAAGAAAATAGTGTCTTATCTTCTCAATGATAACAAGGAAAAAATGCTCTATTTTCCTGCTGCATTTAGACTTCACCATGCTATTCGTTGCGGACTTTTAATGCATACAACATCAATAGTTAAACTCTGCGAAGGTGTTTGCAAGGTATATCCTTTTGTTAATCGTGAGTTGCTTATTTCAGGTGCGATTTTGCACGATATCGCAAAAACCGTTGAATTTGATGTTGGCGAAACGGGAATAGCGTCCGGTTATACTGTTGAGGGTAATCTTATAGGCCACCTTGTAATGGGTGCTATGATGGTTAAAGAAGCAGCAAATAAACTTGCAATAGATAATGAAAAGTCTTTGCTTTTGCAACACATGATTATTTCGCATCATGGTGTGCCTGAGTTCGGTGCTGCTGTAAGACCATTATTCTTGGAAGCGGAACTTCTTTCACAACTCGACTCAATGGATGCAACTGTTTATGAAATCATGGATGCAGTAAGTAATGTTGAACAAGGTGAGTTCACAAATCGTCTTTGGGCGTTGGACGATAGAAAATTCTATAAATACAATGATGCAACCTTAAAGGTTGACATTTTGTAATAATTTTTATTTGGGAAAATAAAAGGGGAATGTGTTATGAGAAATCATTTTGTGGAAAAACCTGTTGACCTTTTGAAAGAGGACGGAAGCCTTAAAGAAATCGGCTGGTCAACAAAGCAAGTATGGAAATATGACAAAAAGGCAATTAAATCAAATGTGTTCAGAATAAAGGAATGGGACTATTATCTTGTTTTAGCACAGGATTTTGGTGTTGCTTTTACAGTTTCTGATTTAGGTTTTGCAGGACTTCATTCTGTGTCATTCCTTGACTTTAAAACACCTTGTGAAACAACAAAGAGCGAGATGCCATTCTTCACAATGGGTAAAACAAATATGCCACCTACAAGTAGCGAAGGTAATGTTCATTTTGGCAATAAAAACCTTACTCTTGACTATATCAAAACTGACGGACAAAGAAGAATTGTATGTACATACAAGAATTTCAAGGATGGCAAGGATTTTAAGTGCGATATTTGCCTTGACCAACCTGATATGGATTCAATGGTTATTACAATCCCTTGGCAGAAGAACAAGAGATGTTTCTACTATAATCAGAAAATCAACTGTATGAGAGCATCCGGCTGGGTAACAGTTGGCGAAGAAAAATATGAATTTAACCCTGCAACAGACTTTGGTACTCTTGACTGGGGTCGTGGTGTTTGGACTTACGATAATACTTGGTTCTGGGGTTCAGGTAACTGTGATTTGGATGGTCACGCATTCGGCTTTAATATCGGTTATGGCTTTGGTGATAACACAGCCGCAACAGAAAATATTCTTTTCTATGATGGCGTTGCTCATAAACTTGACGATATCTATTTCAATATGCCTGAAAACGGAAATTATACAGACCCATGGACATTCTCATCATCCGATGGCAGATTTGAAATGGACTTTGTGCCAATAATTGACCGTAGTGCATTTATTGATTTTAAAGTGATTATTTCAGACCAGCATCAGGTTTTCGGCAGAATGAGTGGTAAAGCAGTTCTTGACGACGGAACAGTTCTTGAAATCAAAGATATGCTCATGTTCGCAGAAAAGGTTCATAATAGATACTAATACAAAAAGTAAAGCACTCAACCAATTTGGGTTGAGTGCTTTTTGTTATTGCTGGTCTGCCCAGTTATAATTTCTTAATTCTCCGCTTTCAAGTAGTTGTGGGTAATCCCATTGTCTCAATGTTTCGTAAACACCGATTGCCACAGCATTTGAAAGATTAAGGCTTCTTGCTTCGTCAATCATAGGAATTCGAACACATTTATCAGCATTTGCGTAAAGCAAATCTTCTGGTAATCCTGCTGTTTCTTTTCCAAAAACAAGATATGTATTATCAGGATATCTTACATCAGAATGTCTTTTTTGTGCCTTTGTTGAAAAATAGAAGAAATTACCTCCTTTATTTTTCTCAAAGAATTCTTCCATAGTATCGTAATAAGTAATATCAAGCAAATACCAGTAGTCAAGACCTGCTCTTTTGAGTTTTTTATCATCAGGAGTAAAACCCATTTTACCCACAAGATGAAGTCTTGCGCCTGTTGCAGCACATGTTCTTGCAACATTACCTGTATTTTGTGGAATCTCTGGCTCAACCATCACAATATTCAATACCATATTTATCACCCTAAAATTATAAATTATTTTAAATAAAAGTATAACATTTTTAGAAATAATTTTAAATACAAAAATATAATTTTTTTAAATCTTTTTCTCAAAATATTATTGCTCGATAAAAATCATTTATGAGCAATCTGTGAAAAGGAGGAAAAGAAAATGGATAAGAAACAAGTTGGTAAAGTTGTAGGTGCAACAATGCTTGCAGGTACAGCAGCGGCGGCTGTGACAAGCACAATGACAGGTAAAAGCACAAAAAAGAAAATGAAAAAAACAGCAAAAAAAGCAATGGATACAGTAAGTAATGTAGTTGATAATGTGAACAAAATGATGAACTAAGGTGAACACAAATGAAAAGAAGTTTACAATTAGTTTGTGTAGTCATTTGTATATCATTACTCTGCTCGTGCGAGAGATTTAAAACTCCAAAATATGAAAAAGTTACGGAAGAAACCATAACGGAAAAGGGAAATGAAACAACCATACAACCTGACACAACGGTAAATGTTACACCAATGGTCACTAACTCAAATGAAAAGAAATCTCATAGCTACGGTGTAGCAAAGGATGGAAAGCCTAATGAAATATCAGTAAATGCTCAAAAATATTTTGATAGCAACAAATTCAAAGCATTTTGTTTAGATACAAAATCTGATAAAAAGATTATGTATTTAACCTTTGATTGTGGCTATGAGAATGGTTATACTTCAAAAATACTTGATGTTTTGAAAGAAAAAGGTGTAAATGCTGCTTTTTTCTGTACCTTGCCACAAGTTAAAGAAAATACCGAGTTGATAAGAAGAATGATAAATGAAGGCCATATTGTAGGAAATCATTCTGTAACACATCCGTCATTTGCTGAAATAAGTGAAGAACAGATTAAAGATGAAATTAAAGGAATGGAAGATTATTTAAAGAACAATTTTAATTATAGCGAACCTTATTTTAGATTTCCCAAAGGTGAATATACGGATGTAGCATTAAAAACTGTGGAAAATTTAGGATATACAAGTGTCTTTTGGTCGTTGGCGTATGCTGATTGGGATTTGAATAATCAAAAAGGTGAACAATATGCCTTTGAAAAAGTGACCTCAAGATTTCATCCTGGTGCTGTAATTCTTTTGCATTCCGTTTCGCCTGATAATGCAAATGCATTGTCAAGAATTATTGACGAAGCACAAAAACAAGGTTATGAATTTAAGTCTTTGAGAGAATATGTGTCGAATTAGCAAAAATTATCAATAATAATAAATAATAAATTGACAACAATATTACTGCAAACGCAATTAATATATAAATTTAATTGATAAGGGGTGTATTGAGATGTCAAGAGGTAACAAAAACGTAGTACCTGAGGCTCGTGAAGCTCTCAACCGTTTTAAGATGGAAGCTGCATCTGAAGTTGGCGTAAACCTTAAGCAGGGTTACAATGGTGACCTTACTTCAAAGCAGGCAGGTTCTGTTGGTGGACAGATGGTTAAAAAGATGATTAAGTCATACGAAGAAAATATGAGATAACAGTTTCGATTTGATTTGAGAACCCGGTGGGAAATATCCTGTCGGGTTCGATTTTTAGCAGAAAAAAATTAAAATAAATCTAAAAAAACTATTGGAAAATTATTTATTATGTTATATAATATTTTAAATATATTTGTATAAAGGGGAGGTAGGCACTTTGGCATCAAAATATTCTGTTTCTTTGGAAAAAATAATCAATGAATTTGGTCTTGAAACAATTTATTTACCATGTGAC
Organism: Clostridia bacterium; assembly: GCA_017546665.1. Lineage (GTDB taxonomy): Bacteria > Bacillota > Clostridia > Oscillospirales > Acutalibacteraceae > Fimenecus. The sequence continues at coordinate 45,448 of JAFYSE010000039.1, forward strand.
GCATCTGAACTTTCAATAACATCTCAAGAGGTAAATCGTCCGGGACTTTTACTTGCAGGTAACGATAAATACTTTGACCCTGCACGTGTTCAGTACTTAGGTTTTTCTGAATTTGAGTTTATAAAATCATTCAGCAAGGAACAACAGTTTGAATGTATTGAACGACTTTTTAGCAAACAACCGTCCGTTGTTATTATCACAAGGAGTCTTGAGCCCTTGGATGGTATGGTTGAGTGTGCAAAAAAATATCAGGTTCCGATTATTAGGACAGCTGAAGCAACATCTGCAAGTATGTCAACACTTATCTATTTCCTCGGTACTGCATTGGCACCACGAATAACTCGCCATGGCGTTCTTGTTGAGGTTTATGGTGAAGGTGTTCTTATAGTTGGTGACAGTGGTGTTGGTAAAAGCGAGACTGCTATTGAACTTATTAAGCGCGGTCATCGTCTTATTGCTGATGATGCTGTTGAAATAAGAAAAGCTTCTGCTAAAACTCTTGTTGGTTCAGCACCTGATAATATTCGTCATTTCATTGAACTTCGTGGCATAGGTATTATCAATGCTCGTCGTCTTTTTGGTATGGGTGCAGTTAAGCTTACTGAAAAAATCAATATGGTTATTCAGCTTGAACCTTGGGATAGCTCAAAGGTATATGACCGTATGGGCTTGGATAATGAATACATAACAATTATGGATGTTAAAATTCCATTGACTGTTGTACCTGTTAAGCCGGGTAGAAACCTTGCAGTTATAATTGAATGTGCGGCAATGAATAACAGACAGAAAAAAATGGGCTATAATGCTGCTCGTGAGCTTTTACACCATCTTGGTATGGATGAAGGCTATGAGCCTAAGGCACATGAAGTAGACATATGGCAAAACTATTAATTCACATATAGATTTGAAGAAAGAAGGGTAATCTGTGTATAAGGAAATTGCATTATTTGCTGAAAAATTGGGAGCAACAGTTGAATTTAATGCTCCAATGAAAAAATATACAAGTTTTAAATGTGGCGGTAATGCAAGTCTTTTGATTACACCGACTTCTTCTGATTCGCTTCAAAAAATCATTTCATACTGTTACACAAAAAATATCAAACCATTAATCATTGGAAATGGTTCTAACCTTTTGGTTACTGACAATGGTATTAATAATATTGTGATAAAAATTGGCTCTAAAATGTCACAAATTGAATTGATTGATGAAACAACTATTTTTTGTGAAGCAGGTGCTTCATTAAAAAGCCTTTGTATGTTTGCACTTGAAAATTCACTTTCAGGTCTTGAGTTTGCTTATGGAATCCCCGGTACTCTCGGTGGTGCGGTTTATATGAATGCAGGTGCTTATGGTGGGGAAATGAAAGATGTTCTTTTCTCTTGTAAGCACATAGACGAGAATGGAAATGTAGGCGAAATAGAACAGAATGAACTTAATTTGAGATATCGTGGTAGTGCATATACTGACAATGGTTGTACAGTTGTATCGGCGATAATGAAGCTTAAAAAAGCTGAAAAGACTGATATTAAGGGTGCTATGGACGATAAACTTCAAAGAAGAAAAGATAAACAACCTTTGGAGTATCCAAGTGCAGGCAGTACATTCAAACGACCTGAAGGCTATTTCGCAGGTGCACTTATTGAAGAAAGTGGTCTTAAAGGATACACTGTCGGTGGTGCACAGGTAAGTGAAAAACATGCAGGTTTTGTAATAAATAAAAACAATGCAACAGCCACAGACATTATTACTCTTATTAAAGATGTTCAAAAGATTGTTTTTGAAAATTCGGGAATAATGCTTGAAACTGAAGTTAAAATTATAGGTGATTAAAGGAGAGACACATATGCAACTTGTAATTGTAACTGGAATGTCCGGTGCAGGAAAATCAAGAGTAATCGACTCATTAGAGGATATTGGTTTTTTCTGCGTAGATAATATGACACCTCAACTTATTCCAACATTTGTACAGATTCTTAACGACTCTGCAGAAATCAGAGAAAAAGTTGCTATTGTTGCCGATGTTCGTCTTGGCGGTACATTTTCAAGTCTTTTTTCAGCACTTGAAGAGCTTAAAAATATGGAATGTGAGTACAAGGTTCTTTTTGTGGATGCAGATAATGATGTTATTATTCGCAGATATCAGGAAACTAGAAGAAAGCATCCATTGTCTAAATTTGATGCATCTAAGTCCTTATTGGATATCATTCTACAGGAACGTGAAATGGTAAAGGGTGCAAGAGATATTGCAGATTATATAATTGACTCATCATATTTATCAATGGCTCAACTTAAAGAAAGAGTTGCATCTTTATTCTTTGAAGATGTATCAAGGACAATGAAGATTAGTGTTCTTTCTTTCGGCTTTAAGTATGGCTCACCTAAGGATTCAGATTTAGTTTTTGATGTGCGTTGCTTACCCAATCCATTTTATGTGCCTGAATTAAAACATCAAACAGGGCTTGATAAACCAGTTTATGATTATGTTATGAGCTTTGATGAAGCAAAAGGACTTGAACCAAAGCTTCTCGACTTGGTTTCATATCTTGTACCATTGTATAGAAGTGAAGGTAAAAGTCAGCTTACAATTTCTGTGGGTTGCACCGGTGGTAAACATCGTTCAGTTGTTTTCGCAGAAAAACTATATAACAAAATTAAGGAAGACGGATTTAATGTATCTGTATATCACAGAGATATAAATAGATAAGGGATTTTTCAATATGTCATTTTCAGCAGAAGTAAAAAATGAAATATTATCCACAGAAGGCATGGATGAGTGCTGTCTGCATGCCTTTGCTTATGGAATTATGCTTTTTTCAAGAGCCTTTTCATATTATGATATGTATCTTGTAACAGAGCATGGTGGCGTTGCACAAACATATTATGAATTAATGAGAAATGTGTGTAAGGTTAAACCGAATTTCATTAAATCAGATGCAGGTAAATACAAAATTGAAATAACGGAGAAAGAAGACAGAATAAAAGTTTTAAAAACCTTTGGATATGATAAAAAGAGTGGTGCATCAAGAATTAATTGGGGGAATTTTACCGATGATTGTTGTAAAGTCGCATTCTTAAAAGGTGCTTTTTTAACTTGTGGTACGGTTAATGACCCAAACAAAAACTATCATCTTGAATTTGTTGTACCATATATGAATTTAAGCAAGGATTTGAATTTGTTTATAACGGATTATCCCGACTTGAGCGTTACACCCAAAAGTATAACTCGTAATTCTAATTACGTTATATATTTTAAAGATAGCGAATCCATTGAGGATTTGTTAACTGTTATGGGAGCTTTTAATTCATCACTTGAAGTGATGGGTGTTAAAATGTATAAGGATGTCAGAAATAATGTTAATCGTAAACTTAACTTTGAGAATGCAAATCTCGATAAAACAATATCTGCTGCATCCAAACAAACAAATGCTATTTTACATATAAAAAATATGGTGGGACTATCATATTTATCCGATGATTTGAGAGAACTTGCAGAATTAAGAATTGAAAATCCTGATATGTCATTACGTGAATTGGGTAATAGCTTAACAAATCCTATTTCACGTTCAGGAGTTAATCATAGATTACAAAAACTATGTGAAATAGCGGCAGAAATAAAGAAGTAGGTGCTTATATGAGAAAACAAGAGAATTACTCAGTAACATTTAATACAGAAGAAGTAATTCCCACAAATACTAAAAAGGGTATTTGGGATTTTATATATGGATGGCTTGACTCATTAGTATTTGCCATTATGCTTATTCTTGTTGTATTTGTCTTTGCATTCAGAATAGTTGGGGTTATTGGTGATTCAATGAATCCAACACTTCAAAGTGGTGAGTGGTTGGCAGTAAAAGCCATTAATACCTCAATTAACAGAGGAGACATAGTTATTGTAACACAGCCTAATGACCTCAATGAGCCTCTAGTTAAAAGGGTAATTGCAGTTGGTGGAGATACTCTTGATATTGATTTTAAAAGGGGTCAGGTAAAGGTCAACAACGAAATTCTTGATGAACCATATATTGCAGAATTGACAAATAGACGTGGTGATTTTACTGGACCAATAACAATTCCTGAAGGCTATGTGTTTGTAATGGGTGATAATCGAAATGACTCACTTGACAGTCGTTTTAATTCAGTTGGTTTAATTGATGAAAGATATGTGCTTGGTGTTGCTGAATTTAGATTTTATCCATTTGATACCTTGGAGATAAATAGTGATGAAAAATAATAAAGTATTGACAGGTGCATATGAACTTGCATCAACGGTTGTATCTTCCGTTTTGATAATGTGTATAATATTTACATTCTTCTTTAAAGTTTCAACGGTAAATGGCCAGTCAATGGAAAACACCTTGTATGAGGGTGACCAGCTTATTATAAGTGCATTTTCAAAAGATGTGAAATATGGTGATGTTGTTATTATTTCACAGCCCAATGTGTACAGCAAAGTGCTTATTAAAAGAGTAATTGCAGTTGGTGGACAAACAGTAGAATTTGATTATAAAAAAGGTACTGTTTCGGTTGATGGGGAAGTGCTTGAAGAAAACTACATCAAAGAAGAAATGGTTATATCGCCATTGATAAATAAAACTTATTTTGTCCCGGAAGGAAAACTGTTTGTAATGGGAGATAATCGCAATCATTCTGCCGATAGCCGAGACATTGGGGTTGGAATGATTGATGAAGATTACATTATTGGTAAAGTTTTGTATCGTTTAGGTGATAAAGAATTGTTTAATTCTGATTTTAAGGAGCTTCAAAATGGCTGACACTCAAAGACAAATTGTTCAATGGTTTCCTGGTCATATGGCAAAAACGCGACGTCTTATTAAAGAAAGTCTATCTCTTGTTGATGGGGTAACAGAAATCATTGATGCAAGAATTCCAAGCAGTAGTTCAAATCCTGAACTTGAAGAATTAATTAACGGTAAACCACGAATCGTCCTTTTAAACAAATGTGATTTGGCCGATAAAAATACTACTAACCAATGGGTAGAGTATTATAAGAAAAAAGGTGTTTGTGCAATTCCTGTTGACTGTCGTACAGGTAAAGGACTTAACAATTACATTACTTCTGTCAAAGAGGTTTTAAAAGATGTAATTAAGAAAAATGAAGACAGGGGAATGCCGGGAAAAGCTCTTAGAATTATGGTTGTTGGTATTCCAAATACAGGTAAATCTTCTTTTATAAATCGAATGGCAGGGTCTGCAAAGGCTAAGGTTGCTGACAAGGCCGGTGTAACAAGACATAATCAATGGTTTCCCCTTGGAAATGGTATCGAATTGCTTGATACTCCCGGTGTTTTGTGGCCAAAATTTGATGACCCTAAAGTGGGGGACAGACTTGCATTTATTGGCTCGGTTAAGGACGAAATTCTCGACGCAGAAACATTAGCAATCAGGCTTTTGGAAGTAATGAAAAGGGATTATCCCGATAGACTTATAGAGAGATATAAGATAGTGGATTTTGCCGATAAAGAAGCATGGGAAGTTCTTGAAATGATTGGCAAGAAACGTGGAATGATGATAAAGGGTGGAGAGATTGACTACGAAAGAGCCTCTGTAATGTTGCTAGATGAGTACCGTGGAGGAAAACTCGGATTAATTTCTCTTGAAAAACCGGAGTAAACTATGGATTATTTGTATGAAGAAAAGGCCTTAAATGCAGGTTATAAAGTAATTTGTGGAATTGATGAAGCAGGTCGTGGTCCTTTGGCAGGACCAGTACACGCTGCAGCAGTAATTCTTCCGTTAGGGCTTGAAATTGAAGGTCTTAATGACTCAAAAAAATTAACAGAAAAGAAAAGAGAACAACTTTTTGACGTTATTTGCGAGAAAGCTCTTGACTATTCAATTGGCATCGCAACGGAAAAGGAAATTGATGAGATTAATATTCTTAATGCAACTTTTCTTGCTATGCACAGAGCGGTTGAAGGACTTAAAATAAAGCCAGATTATGCTTTGATAGATGGTAATCAGTACCCTAAAATTCCATTTATAGCAGAGGAAACGGTGGTTAAAGGGGATGCTAAAAGTATGTCTATTGCAGCAGCGTCTATTTTAGCAAAGGTTAGTCGTGACAGATTTATGCTTGAAAAGGCGATGGAATATCCACAATATCAGTTTGAAAAGCATAAAGGATATGGCACAAAGGTACATTATGAGGCATTAAAAGAGTTTGGTCCGTCACCGATACATAGATTATCCTTTTTGAAAAAATTCTATGGTGAAAAATAATGGATAAACAATTACTTGGTATTCATGGTGAGTTTATAGCCTCAAGATATTTGAGAGAGCATGGATATGATATTCTTTGTGCTAATTATAGTTGCCGTTTAGGTGAAATTGACCTTATCGCAGAAGATAAGAAGTATGTGTGCTTTGTTGAGGTCAAGACACGAAGCGAAAATATGAAATATTCTCCTGCAGATGCTGTTGATATGCCGAAACGAAAACGCATAATCGCAACATCAAACCTGTTTTTGAAGGAAAATGAAATTGATAGACAACCAAGATTTGATATTATTGAAGTTTATTTTGAAAATAATGAACCTTTTAAATTAAATCACATCGAAGGTGCATTCGATGCTGAGGGTCAATAAATTGTAGTTGAAAATAATAATTTAATATGATAAAATACCACACGAAAAGGATGTGTTTTAAATGTTTTATACAAGTACAAGAGACAAGTCAGTTAAAGTGACTGCAGCTGAAGCTATTGCAAAAGGCATTTCATCAGAAGGTGGGCTTTTTGTTCCAACTGAAATTCCTGCAATCTCACTTGAGTTTATTGAAAAACTTGTCCCAATGACTTATATAGAAAGAGCGAAAGAAGTTTTAAGACTTTACCTTACAGATTTCACTGAGGACGAACTTTCAATGTGTGTTGAGGGTGCGTATAAAGCAGGTAAGTTTAGTTCTGATAAAGTAGCTCCTTTGTATAAATTGTCAGAAAAAGCAAATGTTCTTGAATTATGGAGAGGCCCAACTTGCGCTTTTAAAGATATGGCACTTCAGCTCCTTCCATACCTTCTTACAGTTTCAGCAGGCAAGACTGTAAAGGATACAGAAATTGTAATTCTCGTTGCAACATCAGGTGATACAGGTAAAGCTGCACTTGAAGGCTTTGCAGATGTTCCAAATACAAAAATTCTTGTTTTCTATCCAGTTGACGGTGTTAGCCCAATGCAGAAACTTCAGATGACTACACAGGAAGGTTCTAATGTTAGTGTTTGTGCTATTGAAGGTAACTTTGACGACGCACAGAGTGGTGTTAAGAAAATCTTTACTGATAAAGATATTGAAAAGAAATTCAAGGAGAATGGTCTTGCATTCTCATCTGCTAACTCAATTAACTGGGGCCGTCTTGTTCCACAGATTGTTTACTATGTATCAGCATATTGTGATATGATTGAGAATGGTGAACTCAAAAATGGTGAAGCAATGAACGTTGTAGTTCCAACAGGTAATTTTGGTAACATTCTTGCTGCTTATTATGCAAAGAGAATGGGTGTGCCTGTAAAAACACTTATTTGTGCATCAAATGCTAATAATGTTCTTACAGATTTCCTTTCAACAGGTACTTATGATAAGAACAGAGATTTCTATTGTACAACATCTCCATCAATGGATATTCTTATTTCAAGTAACCTCGAAAGACTTCTTTTCCACCTTTGTGGTGAAAATGATACTCAGGTTGCAGAGTGGATGGCATCACTTAATAATGAGGGTAAATATACTGTTTCTGCAGAGGTTGCAGACGAAGTGAAAGCATTGTTTGCAGCAGGTTGCTGTGATGATGTAGAAACCAAAGTAACTATCGGCAAGGTGTTTGAAGATAAGAATTATCTTTGCGATACTCATACAGCAGTTGCTGTTAAGGTTTATGATGATTATGTTGAAAAAACAGGAGATAACACACCAACTGTTATTGCATCAACTGCAAACCCATATAAATTCTCTGCAAGTGTTCTTGCTGCAATTACAGATGAAATCAAAGCAGACAACGAGTTTGATATGGTTGATGAACTCTTCCAAAAATCAGATGAGCCTGTACCACAACAACTTGCAACTCTTAAGGGTAAAGAACCACGTTTTACAAGAGTGAGCAAAAAAGAAGATATGAAACAGGTTGTTTTTGATATGTTAGGCATCTAAGCCCGAATAGTAATGCGGAAACCGTGTTTGATTCGGTTTCCGCATTTGAATTTAGTTTATTCTACGTCAGAAACTTTTAATTTAAATGTTGCACACCTTGTATCGTCGCAAGTACAGGCACTGTGTGTACCAACTTTGATGCTGTTAGCTGTACAGTTCATGTGACCGTCATTAAATGTGCAGTGACAAGCGTCACAAGTAATATTCTTATTCTTTTCCATTTTCAATTCCTCCTTTCAACTATATTTTTTGAAAGTTCGTTATAATTATTCATTAGGAGAAAATTCTTTATGTCAGTTTTTGTGATTGGTGATACACATTTATCATTCTCAGTTAATAAGCCCATGGATATTTTCAAGGGCTGGGACGATTATGCCCAAAGACTTGAGAAAAATTGGCAAAGATTGATTTCAAAAGATGATACTGTCATTATAAATGGTGACGTATCCTGGGCTATGAGCCTTGAGGAGGCAGAAAAGGATTTTGAGTTTTTAAATGGATTGAACGGAACAAAAATCATTTCTAAAGGCAATCATGACTATTGGTGGAACACTATTGCAAAAATGGAAAAATTTTGTAAAGAAAAGGGCTTCGATACAATTAGATTTCTTCATAATAATGCGTATAAAATAGGAAATATATCAATAGCAGGAACACGAGGTTGGTTTTTTGATGCAGAAACTGAAAACATAGATAAGGTGATGGCTCGTGAATGTGCACGACTTCAACGCTCTATTGACGAGGCAAGAAAACTTGGTGGGGAAGTTGTTGTTTTTCTTCACTATCCACCAATTAGTATTAACAAAAAATGTGACCCTATTTTCGATGTTTTAAAAGATAATAATATTGAAAGATGCTATTATGGACATCTTCATGGTGGTGCAATCAAGGGTGCTGTAAATGAAGAAAAAGAAGGCGTAAAATTCCGTCTTGTTTCCGCAGATTTTTTAGAATTTTGTCCGCATCTTGTAAATTTATAGAGAATTTCTCTTAAAATACTGTCAAAAGTTTCTTTTTTATAAGAAAAACTTAAGGAAAATATTGTATTTGTAAATTTAATATGATATAATATCGTGAATATTGCGGTTAATTAAAATGCAGTAAAACAATAATATTCAGGAGGAATATTTGATGTTAAAGTCAACAAACAATGTAGAAACAAATGTCTACGAACTTGAAATCACTGTAGATGGTGAAAAATTTGAGGCTGCTGTTCAGAAGGCATATCTCAAGGAAAGAAAGAATATCACTATCAAGGGCTTCAGAAAGGGTAAGGCTCCAAGAAACTTCATCGAAAAGATGTATGGTGAAGGCGTTTTCTATGAAGATGCTCTCGAACTTCTTTATCCAGAAGTTGTAAGTGAAGCAATTCTCGAGTCAAAGCTTGAGGTTGTTGGTTCTCCTTATGACCTTGAAGTACCTGAAATCGGCAAAGATGGTGTTGTATTAAAGCTTAAAGTTGCTGTTAAGCCAGAAGTTAAACTTGGTGACTATAAAGGACTTAAAGCAACAAGACCTGCATGTAAAGTTTCAGCAGCTGAAGTAAAAGCTGAACTCGCTAAAATGCAGGAACAGAACTCAAGAATGATTAGCGTTGACAACAGAGCAGTAAAGAAGAATGATACAGCAGTTATCGACTTTGAAGGCTTTGTTGATGGTGTTGCATTTGATGGTGGTAAAGCAGAAAACTACGACCTTGTAATTGGTAGTGGCTCATTCATTCCAGGCTTTGAAGACCAGATTATCGGTCACAAAGTAGGTGAGGAATTTGATGTAAATGTTACATTCCCTGCAGAATATCAGGAAAATCTTGCATCAAAGGATGCTGTTTTCAAGATTAAGCTTCACGAAATCAAGGTTAAGGAACTTCCTGCTCTTGACGATGAATTTGCAAAAGATGTTAGCGAATTTGATACTCTTGATGAACTTAAAAAGAGTGTAAAGGCACAGCTTGAAGATGCAAAGAAAGCTGACGCTGACAATAAAGTTGTAAACGACCTTCTTGAAGAAGTAGTTAAGGGAATCGAAGTTGAAATTCCTGCAGTTATGATTGAAGAAGAAATTGATAACATCGTTAATAACTTCAATTATAGACTTCAGTCACAGGGTCTTGACCTTAATACATACCTTTCATATACAGGTATGGAAATGGCTGCATTCAGAGATGGCTACAAAGAAAACGCTGAAGCTCAGGTTAAACTTAGTCTTGCTATTGAAGCAATCGTTAAGGCAGAAGGCATTGAAGCAACAGAAGATGAAGTTAATGCTGAATATGAAAACCTTGCGAAGACATACGGTATGGATGTTGAAGCAGTTAAAAAGGCAATTCCTGCTGAGTCACTTGCTGGCGATATCAAGTCAAAGAAAGCAATTGATTTTGTAAAAGACAATGCAAAGATTGCAGACGAAAAAGCTCCTGCTAAGAAAACAACAAAGAAAGCAGAAGACGCTGAATAAGAATTTATATGTTTAAGTGTTGAAGAATTGTCCAATAATTAAAAGGACAATTCTTTAATGCTTTTCACAATGTTATTGAACGGAGGTAATATTATTATGGCACTTGTACCATATGTTGTTGAACAAACAAACAGAGGGGAAAGACAGTACGATATTTTTTCAAGACTTTTAAACGACAGAATTATCGTTTTGTCAGATGAAGTTAATGATGCAACTGCATCTTTGGTAGTAGCACAGTTGCTTTATCTTGAGGGACAGGATAGCGAAAAAGATATTAGCCTTTATATTAATAGTCCTGGTGGCTCTGTGTCTGCCGGGCTTGCGATCTACGATACAATGCAGTACATTAAATGTGATGTATCAACTATTTGTATGGGTATGGCTGCAAGTATGGGAGCATTTTTGCTTTCATCAGGTGCAAAAGGAAAAAGATATGCTCTTCCTAATAGTGAAATTATGATTCATCAGCCTTTGGGTGGTGCTCAGGGTCAGGCAAGTGATATTAAAATTGCTGCTGAGCATATTCTCAGAACAAGAGAAAAACTCAATAAAATCCTTGCTGAAAACACAGGTAAGCCTATTGAACAGATTGCCCTCGATACAGAAAGAGATAATTGGCTCTCTGCACAGGAAGCTATGGATTATGGTATTGTTGATAAGGTTTTTTATAAGAGATAATCTTTAAGGAGTCATTATGGCAAGAGATAACGATAAAAATGTAAGATGCTCTTTTTGTGGTAAAACTCAGGAACAGGTAGATAAACTTATTGCAGGGCCTGGTGTTTATATCTGTGACGAGTGTATTGAACTTTGCATGGGTATAATTGATGAGAATGCAGAGCATACACATAAGCATCAAGGCAAAAAAGTGAGACTTGAAGAAAAGGCTTTACCAAAACCGCAGGAAATCAAAGCGAAACTTGATGAATATGTAGTTGGTCAGGATGCAACGAAAAAAGCGTTGAGCGTTGCTGTTTATAATCACTACAAAAGAATGTATCATGGCTCAGATGATGGTGTTGAAATTCAAAAGAGTAATGTTGTGCTTTTAGGACCAACCGGTGTTGGTAAAACAGTACTTGCACAGACTCTTGCGAAGATTATTGATGTGCCATTTGCTATTGCAGATGCTACAACTCTTACTGAGGCAGGTTATGTTGGTGAAGATGTTGAGAACATTCTTTTAAGACTTATCCAGGCTGCAGATTTTGACATTGAAAAAGCAGAATGTGGCATTATCTATGTTGATGAAATTGATAAGATTGCCCGCAAGAGTGAAAACCCATCAATTACGCGAGATGTAAGCGGTGAGGGTGTTCAACAAGCACTTCTTAAAATTCTTGAAGGAACAGTTTCCAATGTTCCACCTCAGGGTGGCAGAAAACATCCACAACAGGAATTTATTCAGATTGATACATCTAATATTTTGTTCATCTGTGGTGGTGCTTTTGACGGAATTGAGAAAATCGTTGAAAAACGTGCAGGTAATTCAGGGCTTGGATTTGGTGCTGATATTAAGAATAAAGCTCAGTTTGAGGAAGAAGATGTTTATTCAAAGGTTATTGCACAAGACCTTGTTAAGTATGGTTTGATACCTGAACTTGTTGGCCGTGTTCCTGTTATAACTGCTTTGAAACAGCTTTCAAAGGAAGATTTGATTAGAATTCTTTCCGAGCCTAAAAATGCATTGTTGAAGCAGTTTAAGGCATTGTTCAATATGGATGATGTTGAGTTGGAATTTACTGATGATGCATTGAATGCTATTGCTGAGCTTACAATAGAAAAGAAAACGGGTGCACGTGGTCTTCGCGGTATAATGGAAAATGTTCTTATGAATGTTATGTACGAAACTCCATCTGACCATACAATTTCAAAAGTTATCATTACAAAAGAGTGTGTAATTGATGGTGTTACACCTGAAATTATACGTGATGATAGTAGAAAACCCAATGTTTTATTGTCAAAAAAACTCAATAAAACGAATTCAAAAAAAGCAATATAAATATAGAAGCCACGGGAAACCGTGGCTTGTAATTTAGGGTGAGTACATATGAAAACAAAATTTAAATCCACAGTTCTCCTTTTTCTAACTGCAATGATATGGGGCTTCGCATTTGTTGCACAACGAGTTGGGGCAGAATTTGTAGGGGCATTCACTTTTAACGGAATTAGATTCTTCCTTGGTTTTTTCTCTTTAATTCCTGTAATTTTGATTTTTGAAAAAGATAAATTTAATTTAGAAAGCTTTAAAAAGACATTTTTGCCCGGACTTTTAGCAGGTGTTGTTCTGTTTATTGCATCCACATTGCAACAATATGGGGTTGAAATAACTCAAAGTGCAGGTAAAGCAGGATTTCTAACAGGTCTTTATACTGTTTTAGTTCCTTTGATGAGATTTGTTATGGGTAAAAAAACAAGTGTTTTAACTTTCGTTGGTGCGGTGTTTGCAGTTTGTGGACTTTTCCTTTTGTGTATGACAGGAAATGATATTTCATTCGGAATAGGGGATATTGTACTTATTATTGGTGCATTTTTCTGGGCAGGTCATATTCTTGTTGTGGACAAGCATGTCAACAATATCAGTCCACTTAAATTCAGTTTGGTACAATTTTTCGTTTGTGGATTATTGAGCATTGTTTGTGCATTAATTCTTGAAGATATAAGTATTGTTGCAATCAAGAGTGCAGGAATACCAATCCTTTATGGTGGAATAATGTCCGTTGGTGTTGCTTACACCTGTCAAATTCTTGGTCAGAGGGATGCTGACCCTACTTTTGCATCCATTGTATTTTCCACAGAGTCTGTTTTTAGTGCGATAGGTGGAGCATTGCTTCTTAATGAGATTATGTCCGGTAGAGGATATTTAGGCTGCGTACTCATTTTTATAGGAATTGTTTTATCACAATTAAATATTAAAACCTTAAAAAAGAGTAAGTGATATAAAAATGACACTTTTATTACAGATTTTTGCTATATATTGACAAATAATATAGTATTAAGTAAAATTACCTTATAAAATATAATACCTTTTTTGGGGGTAATTATGAACATTTTACATCTTGTACAAAAAACGATTGTTTTCTTAATGAAATCTCTTTTATATTTTTCATTAGCATTAACATTCTTCCTTGTGTTTGGAACAGAAAACTCTTGGATTCTTCATTTGTCAAGAACAACAGGTGTTACTCTTGTTACATTCTGTGTTGTTGAAATTGCACTTGTATCCGTTTATGGAGGATACGCGATTGGACGATTAAAGAGTAAACCTATTATTACGTCTCTCTCTTTAGCTACAATAGTTACAGATTTGGTAACTCATTTGCAATTGTGCATTATGAATGTTAATGAGAATAATAATGACCACTTTGTATATGAATCACCTCATTTGCTTGTTCTTGTAATGGTTATTCAGGTGGCTCTGATTATTTTGTTAACATATTTTGGACAGTGGGTATATTTCTCTATTAACCCACCTGAAAAATGTTGTGTTATAACAAGCTCTGTTGAGTCACTCAACAACATTATGCCAAAAATATTGCGTTACAAAAAGCAGTATAATGTTATTGATATGGTTCATTATACTAATGAGAATATCTTTGATATAATAAACAGAAACGATACAATATTTTTGTATGATGTTCCATCTAATTACAGAGTTTTATTCTCTGAATACTGCTATTCAAAAACAAAGAATATCTACTTCAATTTTGAAATGACAGATATTGTTACTTTGGGTGCGAAAACTGCAGTGCTTGATGATAAACCATTGGTATCTGCTGTTCCTCGTGATTTAACATTTGAACAGCGTCTTGTTAAGAGAATAATGGATGTGGCAATCTCACTTGTGGGACTTATAATTTTGAGCCCTGTAATGTTGGGTACTGCACTTCTTATAAAGCTTGATGATGGTGGAAAAATATTCTTCCGTCAAAGAAGAGCAACAAAAAACGGTAAACTTTTTGATGTATATAAGTTTAGAACAATGAAGGAAGCTGGAAGCATAAATCAGTCAGCAAAGACTGATGATGACCGAATTACAAAAGTAGGTAAATATTTACGTAAATTCCGTATTGACGAATTGCCACAGCTTATCAACATTCTGAAGGGCGAAATGAGTCTTGTTGGTCCTCGTCCGGAAATGGTTGAGAATGTTGACAAATATACAGAGGAATTACCTGAGTTCTCATATCGTTTAAGAGTTAAAGGCGGACTTACAGGATATGCACAGATTGCAGGTAAATATAACACCTCACCAAAGGATAAGCTTGTTCTTGACCTTATGTACATTGAAAAATATAGTTTGTGGCTTGACTTTAAATTAATTATGCAGACTGTAACAGTGCTGTTTAGAGCAGGCGACAGTACAAAGGGCTTTGATAAAGAAAAAGATAAATATCAATTTACAGAATAAAGAGTGTTTTAAACACTCTTTTTCTTTTTTTATGTTGTTTATGTATCAATTATGTGGTATAATAATTAGATAAAATATAGTATTTTATGGTGACATAATGAACGATAAAAATATGTTTATAAAAACAAAAGAAAAAAGATTGAAGCCTTTTTTAATAGCATTTGGTGCGTTCTTTTTAATATTACTTTGTTGTTCCTTTTTTCTTTTTATGCAATCAATAGATTATGATTTTGATAATCTTATTGATAATGATATTACTGAAAATGTGCAAAGCGAAGCAGAGAAACAAAGTAATGTTTATTCCGTATCTGAATTAAGTGGCAACTCAAACATTTTGTTTGCAGTAAAAGATGAGACAAGTAAAATCACTTTATCATTCTTAGTAATTACGGATTTCGATGAAAAGAAGATGCAAATTGAATTCATTGATGATGAAAGTGCAATGACAAGAATGTTTGTGACAGATGGGGAGAAGGGTTTAAAAAATCTTGTTGCCGGACGTTATAATATTACCGTTGACAGATATGCTATTTTTGATGAAAAGGAGTTCAAAACCTTTTTATCAAAGTTTGATGGAATTACAATAAATATTTCGGAGAGAATTGATTATAAGTCTTATGATTTTAACTTGCTTTTAGAACAAGGACAACAAAGTGTATCCGGAGATATTGCGTATAAGCTTTTAAAGGTTTGTAATAAGGATTCGATGGAGTTAGTTTTATGTGATATTGTAAATTCAGTCTTATCACCCAAATTTGTGGGTAAAGCAGAATCTTTATTCAAGACTTTTGTTAACTCATCAACAACAGATATTTCCATAGTGGATTATACTGATAAAATTGATAAGTTAGTAATATATGTTAATGCCAACGATAAGTTTAAACCTACACCATATATTGCAGGAGAATAATTATGAGAAATCTTAAGTCTTTACTAATTGGAATAGCTATTCTTCTGGGACTGCACGTTGTATTCGGTAATGTTGGTAGTGTTGTTGATACATTTAAAGCAACTAGTGAGATTCTTGAAGACAGACCAACAGAAGCACAAATAGAGCAATTTGAAACGAAAAAGCAAAATAAATGTTTTTATTATTATGATAGTTTGACCGAAGATGAGAAAACTGCATATTTAACAATGTACTACGGGTTTGTTGAGTATGATGAGTCAATAAGAATGAAATTAGAAGAAGACCAGATAAAAGACATTTTTACAGCAGTTTTATATGACAATTCGGATGTTTTTTGGGTCGATTATAGATATGACTACATTGTTTACAGTAATTCAGTAGCTCTTTCTCCAACATATCGCCTGACAGAAGATGAAGTTAATACTATGAAGGATAGTGTTGATGATAAAATTGACGAGATTATGTTGGAGGTTAACAAACTAGATACAGACTACGAAAAAGAGCTATATATTCATGATTATATTATTGAAAATACAGAATACGATATTGAAACACTCAACGATTTAGGAAATACGGTTTATAGTGTTCTTGTTTCCGGAAAATCTATATGTGAGGGTTATTCAAGAGCTACGAAGGTTCTTTTAGATGAGGCAGGAATAGAAAATTATCTAGTAACAGGTGATGCTGAGTCTGATGGAGAAATAGCAGCACATATGTGGAATGTTGTGAATATTGACGGTGAGAATTATTATCTTGATGTTACGTGGGATGATTTAAATGATGATTTTGACACAGTTTATTTCTATTTTAATGTGACAGATGAGTATTTGTCCCGTGACCACTATAATATAAACCCACAAAATAATAATTGTAATTCAACTAAGTATAATTATTTTGTGAAAGAGAATGCTATTGTTTATACATATAAAGGGTATAACAAGCTAATAGACCAAAGTGTTGATGCTTTAATGAATGGTAACACAGTTGAATTTTATTTTGTAAATAATTCAGATTATATAAATGCTGTTAAAGATTTGGAAAATGATAACGGATTTTTTAAATATGTTGCTATAGTTGTTAACAAATCAAAAAGAAAATTAAATAAAAATACAGTCGATTATACTACAGTCGATAATCAAAGTTATTTGTGTATTGCATTTAGAGAAGGATGATATAAATGGATAAGGAAAGAATTGAACGAGCATTTAGAGAAATTTTAATTGCAATAGGTGAAGACCCAGACAGAGAAGGCTTGGTTGAAACACCAAAAAGAGTTGCAAATATGTATGAGGAGATTTTTTCGGGACTTACAGAAAACCCCGAAAAGCATCTTAAAATGTTCCATGAAGGACAGAGTGACGAAATTGTTATTGTAAGGGATATTCCAATGTATTCAATGTGTGAGCATCATTTTTTACCATTTGTGGGGAAAGCACATATTGCATATAGTCCAAACGATGATGGTCTTGTGATTGGACTTTCAAAACTTGCGAGAATTGTTAACAGTTATGCTAGACGTCCACAATTACAAGAAAGACTTACTGCACAAATTGCTGATTTTATTGAAAAAGAAATGAGTCCAAAGGGGGTTGCAGTTGTGATTGAAGCAGAACATCTTTGTATGACAATGCGTGGGATTCGTGCTGCAGGTTCAAAAACACAGACCTCTGCACTTCGTGGTACTATGAGAAAGGATGCAAGAACAAGAGCCGAAGTTATGACTCTTTTAGGTTTGAAATGATTTTTTCGGGTAATAATTTTAAGTTTGAATTAGGTAAAAAGACCTACATAATGGGCATTCTCAATGTGACAAGTGACTCTTTTTATGATGGTGGAGAATACAATTCACCTGAAAAGGCTGTTGCACATGCAAGAAGAATGTTAAGCGAAGGTGCTGATATTATTGATATCGGTGCTCATTCAACACGTCCAAATCATACTGTGCTTACTGAAAACGAAGAACTTGAAATTGTAAAAAATTATCTTCCTTTAATATATAATGAAACAAACGCTATAATCTCAATTGATACCTTTTATCCTTCTGTTGCTGAATATGCTCTACAGAATGGTGCATCAATAATCAATGATGTTAGTGGTGTTTTTAACGAAGATATAGCTAAACTTGTAAAACAATATAACTGTGGATGGGTAATAATGCACACAGGCGGTGGAGATTCGGCGACAGTACCCGGATATTTAACATCAGTATCTGAAGATGTAAAAGTATTCTTTGACAAAATGTTTAACCAATGTATTAGGTATGGAATAAATAAAAATCAACTTTGCTTTGATATAGGAATAGGCTTTGGAAAAAGTCAAGAGCATAATATTGATGTTTTAAGAAATATTGAAAAGTTAAAAAGAAAAGATGTGGCATTGTTAACTGCACTTTCAATGAAAAGAGTAGTAAAAAATACAACAAATACTGAAGGTATAGATTTGTTGTATGGCACCATTTCAGCAAATACACTTGCTGTCAAGGGTGGGACGGATATTATTCGTGTTCATAACGTAAAAGAAAATGCGATAGCCGTAAAAATGGCAGATGCACTTGTGAGAGGTTAATATGGATAAAATTATTGTTAAAGATTTAAAACTTTTCTGTTATC
Source organism: Clostridia bacterium (assembly GCA_017546665.1). Taxonomy (GTDB): domain Bacteria; phylum Bacillota; class Clostridia; order Oscillospirales; family Acutalibacteraceae; genus Fimenecus. The sequence goes on from JAFYSE010000039.1 coordinate 63,996, forward strand.
ACGGAGTCAATCCAGAGGAAAAAGTGGATGGACAGAATTTTGTATTTGATATTGAGGTGTTTTTAGACCTTGATTTGCCTTGTAAAACGGATAATGTGGATGATACAGTTAGTTATGCTAAAATCATAAAAACAGTTCGCAGAGTGGCACAGGATGAAAAGAATGACTTACTTGAATATGTTGCACAAAGAGTAGTTGATGCTCTTTTTAATGAGTTTGATAAGATAGAAAAAATAGTCCTCACTCTTAAGAAACCGGAAGCACCAATTAAAGCAGATTTCGATTACGTTGCAGTGCAAATTGAAAGGGTAAGACAATGAAAGCATATTTAGGAATTGGCACAAATATTGGCAATAGAATGGAAAATCTTCAAAATGCGGTTTATGCTCTAAATTTATTGCCATTGACCAAAGTTACACAGATATCCAATGTCTATGAAACCGACCCGGTTGGATACAGTGACCAGAATGATTTTTTGAATATTGTCGTTGAGATTGAAACACAATTCAATTCAGACAGTTTGCTTGGTGCGATACTTGGTATTGAGGCGGGTTTAGGTAGGATTAGAGTAATCAAAAACGGACCTCGTGTAATCGATATTGACTTGCTTTTATATGGTGATGAATATAAGAACACGGAAACATTAGTTTTACCACATCCTAGAATGATGGAAAGAGGATTTGTTTTGATTCCATTATCAGATATTAATTTTAAAAATAAATTCATTGAAAAGAAAGACATAAAAAAAGAAGCCTTTGAGGGTGTAAGGTTTTACTGTTCAAAGGACGAGCTTAAAATAGATTAGTAGATTTTGGTGACTTATGTATTACATAATTATGGATCTTGAGTGGAATAACGCTTATATGAAATCTGCTCAAAAGTTTGTTAATGAAATAATCGAAATTGGTGCAGTTAAGCTTAATGATAATTTGCAAGAGATTGGAACTTTTTCTGAACTTATTAAACCGATTATTTCAAAAAAATTGCGTTCTAAAATTAAAGACCTTACTCATATTACCAATGACGACATTCGTGGTGGTAAACCATTGTCAAAGGTAATGAAGGAGTTTAGTAATTGGATAGGGGAAGATAGTGTTGTTCTTACGTGGGGAGATACTGACATTAGAACTCTTCTTTCAAATTACAAGTATTTCCTTAACAAGGATGCCATTGATTGTATCAAAAAATACGTGGATTTGCAGGTTTACTGTCAGCAATTTATTGATATGGAAAATATTCAACAAGCAGGTCTTTCTTATGCTGCTGAGTGTTTAGGGATTGACCCAGAGCAATACCCACATCACAGAGCCCTTGATGACAGTCTTTTAAGTGCAGAATGCTTTAAGAAAACATATGATGTTGAAAAAATAACCACATATATAAAAGAATGCGATGATGATTTCTATTTAAGACTTCTATTTAAGCCTTATGTTATTAGGGATAAAAATGACCCATTGATTGATAAAAATCTTTTTAACTGCTTCTGCAATATCTGTGGTGGCAAGGTGCAGACTAAAAAGAAATGGAAATTTATGAATCAGTCATTTCGTGGTGTCTTTTATTGTGAAAATTGTAATCGTGAATTTAAAGCAAGTCTTCGAGTGAAAAAGTTCTATGATTATATTGATGTTAAAAGGAATTATTCTGAAATTATAAAAACTAAAGAGCAAAAAGACTAAATTGGTTTGTTCATAAAAAGTAAGCGTTGCAGTTGGAATTTACAACCGCAACGCTATTTTATTAATATATTTATTCTATATACAATGTTAGGATAATGTAAATTAAGTTATGATATAAGCTCTTTTACGAAATCTATTGTGATATTTTCTCTAACATATTTGAGCCAACCGTAAATCATTGATGCTCTTGGCTTTGTCCAATCCTTTTCATCACAGAATTCAATACCTTTCAGTTGGTTTTTAATTTCTTGAACATCCTTGATAAACTCATTGTATGGTTTGCCGCTTTCACCAAGTGCAACCTTTGAAAGGGCAATAAGTCTTGGGAAAATAAGTTTTTCAAGTTGCTGATTTTCGGTTACATATTCAGTCCAGAGAGTTCCTTCAATGCCAATGATATTTTTCTTTCCTTCTTCAGTTAATCCCGGCAAATCGGCTTTTAAAGAATAAGTACGGTTGAGAGGTGTAATGTTATAGTCATAGTCAAAATAGCAATATGAAAATGGTGAAAGAATTGCTTTGCCACCCTCATTAAGAAAACTAACAGTTGGTTTTGGACTTTCCTTCCAATACTGAATAATTGCTCTTTTATCGAGATTTCCTGCCTTTGCAGAATCATTCCAAACAATACAATGCCTACCCTTGCTTTCAAGGTAATCAACAATTCTGTTCATAAAGCAGTTTTGATATTCAGTATAATTTTCTACACCAAGTTCCTTCATATGCTTTTGACATTCAGGACAGCTTTTCCAATGCTTTGAAGGTGTTTCATCACCACCGATATGAAAATATTCACCTGGGAAGATTTCAAGAAATTCGTCAATAATTTGGATTACTGTATTATATGTTTCTTCTTTTGCAAGACAGAGAACATCCTTGAAAATACCTTGATGAGTTTTGATTTTTACATCTTCGCCTGTACATGAAAGATATGGGATTGCAGACAAAAGTGCACTTGTGTGGCCTGGAATGTCAAATTCAGGAATAACTTCAATTCCTCTTTCAGCACAGTAAGCCACGATTTCTCTCATTTCGTCCTTCGTATATACTCTGCCGTGTGGCTCATTAACGTAAGTTTTTCCAAAATCGGAATAAGGTCTGATTCCAGCTGAATTAAGCTCAGGAAATTTCTCACTTTCAAATCGCCATCCTTGGTCGTCAGTCAGATGCCAATGGAATTTGTTGATTTTAAGCAAGGGGAGAGTATCGATAAGCTTTTTAATTTCTTCAATTTTCTGCATATGGCGAGCGCTGTCAAGCATAAATCCTCTGTATTCGAACATAATTACATCTCCTATAAATTAATCCAATTCAGAGCCGGTAACCTGCTCCAACTTTGCCCCTTTTGTTTCTTTGACCTTTGTATAGATTAATTATATCATTTGCAAAATAAAAATCAACTATGAGAATAGTGTGGAGAATAATATGATTATTCTGCAAGATTATTTAAAGTTTTACCCGTTACACGATAAATAGTCCATTCATCCATAGGCTTTGCCCCTAAGGATAAATAAAAGTCTATGCTTGGTCTATTCCAGTCAAGGCAACACCATTCAAGTCTTCCACAATCTCTTTCGATAGTGATTTTTGCAAGTTCTTTTAAAAGGGCTTTGCCATAACCTTTGTTTCGATATTTGGGAAGAACAAAAAGGTCTTCAAGATATATTCCAGCTCTGCCAAGGAAGGTGGAAAAGTTGTGAAAAAACAAGGCGAAGCCAACTTCTTTTCCATCTTCACAAGCGAAAATAACTTCTGCTTTTTTCTTTTTGAAAATCCATTCTTCTAAAAGTTCTTCCGTTGCGATAACATCATTTGACATTTTTTCATAATCTGCAAGAGCCTTTATAAAATTGAGAATTATTTGAACATCTTTCTTTTCTGCATATCTAAAAGTCAATTCTGCCATATCTATACCTCAATTAACATTAACTATATATTTTATTACTTAAACTTTTTAAAATGCAACTGCTCCTATATGGATGTTGTATATATTAAATTAGGTTTATTTTTAATGTGAAAAAGCCGTACATTTCAGTACGGCTTAACCTTTGCATTGAAATTAGAATTAAAGGGCATTTACGATATCTTTTGTATCTCTTGCAATAGCAAGTTCTTCGTTTGTAGGAAGAACATATACTTTAACTTTTGAATTTTCAGTTGAAAGTTCTCCTTCTTTGCCCTTAACAAGAGTCTTACCGATTTCGTTGTTGATTTCGATACCGAGGTATGAAAGTTCATTACAAATGTTATCACGAAGGTCATCAGCATTTTCACCAATACCACCTGTGAATACAATAGCATCAATACCATCCATAGCAGCAGTATAGGCACCAATGAATTTCTTGATTTGGTAACCAAGAATCTTTCTTGCAAGTGCACATTGTTCGTTGCCTCCTGCAGCTGCAGCCTTAACATCACGGTCGTCAGATGAAAGTTCAGATACACCCATAATGCCTGACTTTTTATTAAGAAGAGTATCCATTTCCTTAACAGAAAGGTTTTCTTTTTCCATAAGGAAAAGAACAACTGATGGGTCAATACCACCACAACGTGTACCCATTGGAAGACCATCAAGTGGAGTGAGACCCATTGATGTATCAATTACTTTACCGTTCTTAACAGCAGCAATTGATGAACCATTACCAAGATGGCAAGTAACGATTTTAAGGTCTTCAATATTCTTACCCATAACCTCTGCACATCTTGCACTTACAAATTTGTGTGATGTACCGTGGAAACCGTAACGACGGATTGAATATTTCTTTGTAAATTCATATGGAATAGGGAATGTGTATGCTTCTGCAGGCATTGTGCTGTGGAATGCGTTATCAAAAACAGCAACCTGAGGAACATCCTTGCCGAAAAGTTCAATACTTGCATTGATACCCATAATGTTTGCTGGGTTATGGAGTGGAGCAAGGTCATTCATGCTTTCGATACCTGCAATAACTTCGTTGTCAATAAGAACACTCTTATTGAAACGTGAACCACCCTGAACAACACGGTGACCAACAGCAGTAATTTCGCTGATATCATCAATAACTTTGTATTCGCCCTCTGTAAGAGCTTGTTTAACAGCAGCAAAAGCTTCTGTGTGGTTGCTCATAGGAGCATTGTATTCAATTTTCTGTCCATCAGGAGTTTTGAAACTGATACATGCTTCAGGAGTACCAACTCTTTCACAAATACCTTTTGCAATTACACTTTCATCAGCCATATCAATAAGCTGATATTTAAGTGATGAACTACCTGCATTAATAACAAGAACTTTCATTTTAACATCTCCATTTATAAATTTTTCTTGAAGTAATTTTAAAACTATATTATTATATACTTATATTTATGTAATTTCAAGATTTCTTTTACCAATATTTTGAAAAAGGGGTAAAAATATGTCTGTAATTGGTATTGTTTGTGAATTTAATCCTTTTCATAATGGGCATAAGCATTTAATTGACTCTGTTAAACAACGGGGCGATGTTATTGTGTGCGTAATGAGTGGCAACTATGTGCAACGTGGAGAGCCTGCGATTTTCCCCAAGGACGTAAGAGTTGAAATGGCTCTTAAATGTGGTGCAGATGTTGTGTTGGAGCTTCCATTTGTTTACGCAACATCATCTGCAGAAATATTTGCTCGTAATGCAGTAAAGATTTTGGATGCCTTTGGCTGTGATAAACTCGCATTTGGTACGGAAATGGCTGATATTAATGGTATATCAAATGCAGTTGATATTTTTTTGGGTAACGACTTTGATGATAAAATAAATATGTACCTCTATCAGGGTTTAAGCTATCCTGTTGCACGACAGAAAGCCTTTGACGAATATGATTGTAGCTTTGATATTTCATCACCAAATAATATTCTTGCAGTGGAATATGTCAAGGCAATTAGGCAACTGAATTCAGAAATGATGCCATTACCAATTAAACGCATTGGAGCAGGGTATAATGATGATTTTGCTTATGATGATTTTGCATCAGCAACATATATCCGTAAATTAATTAATGCTCAAGAGACTTATGAAAATTATATTCCAGAGAATATATTTGATATTTATGTTGACACAATTAGCAAGGGCTTATTTCTTGACAAAGACAAGTATAATCTTATTGCTCTTACATTGTTAAGAGATAAAGTTGGAAGCAATCTTTCATCCCTTGCCAATATGGCTGAAGGACTTGAAAACAGAATTGAAAATGCTGTGAAAAATAGTACAAATATGTATGAAATTCTTGAAAATATTAAAACGAAACGATATACATATTCAAGACTTTCACGTGCTATTTTAAGTATGATGTTTGGCGTTACAAGTAATGATATAATGATTTCTGTTCCATATTGCAGAATGTTGGGATTTAATACAAACAAGTCAACTGAAATAGGAGTGCTGATTGATAATTGTAAACTACCATTTGTAGTTAACTATTCCGATTTTACGAAGTATGATAATCCTGAAATTAAACGAGTGTTTGAATTGGAGAATAAATCGACAGATATATATAGTTTAATGCTTAACACTTGTAGCGTATGTTCAAAAGAGATGACTTATTCTCCTCGTAAGGTGTAAAATATTGCAGGATTTCTTGCAAAAATAGTTGCAATTTATCAATGGTTTATTGTATAATTTATTAGATACGTTTAAATTGTTATTTGGAGATGTTTAAATGAAATCTTTAAATTTTTCAAACATTGACTTAGGGACAAAAAAATTGTCAAAAGGTCATAAAAAACTTATTAAATACATATCAGAAAATTACGATAAAGCAGCTTTTATGACTGCATCAAAACTTGGCGAGTCCGTTGGTGTTAGTGAATCTACCGTTGTTCGTTTTGCAACTGAAATGGGGTTTAAGGGATATCCTGAATTGCAAAAAGAACTGCAACAGATGATTAAATCAAAACTTACTGCAGTTCAAAGAATGGAAGTTTCAAGTAATCTTATTGGTGAAGATAATGCTATAAAGAAAGTTCTTAATGGCGATATTGAATTAATTCGAGATACATTAGAATCCGTAAGTGATGTAGAATTTAAAAACGCTGTTGAAACAATTAATAAGGCAAAAAAGATATATATTCTTGGGGTAAGAAGTTCTGCTGCGTTAGCGAGTTTCTTGTATTTTTATCTTAACCCTGTTTTTGAAAATGTTGTGCTTGTAGATACATCTAGTGGAAGTGAAATGTTTGAGCAGATGTTTAGGATAAGTGAAGATGATGTTTGTGTTGCAATCAGTTTTCCTAGATATTCAAAACAAACTATAAATGCACTTCGTTTTATCAATGATAGAGGTACAAAGATTATTGCTATTACTGACTCAGCAGTTTCGCCTATTGCAGAGTATGCTGATACATTACTTGTAGCAAAAAGTGATATGGTTTCCGTAGTTGATTCTCTTGTTGCTCCATTGAGTCTGATAAATGCTCTTATAGTTGCTCTTACATTTAGTCGTCGTGATGAGGTTTACAATAACTTTAATAAACTTGAAAGTATTTGGGATGAATACCAAGTATATGACAAGTCAGATGGTGATGAAAATGGCTAATAGGGTAATTGTTGTTGGCGCAGGTGCCGCGGGAACTATGGCAGCAGGTGTTGCAGCTGAAAATGGTACTGAGGTGTTATTGCTTGAGCGTAATGATAAAATTGCTCGAAAGGTTTTGATTACAGGTAAGGGCAGATGTAATGTTACAAATAACGTGTCGGACGTACAAGAGTTTATATCCAACATTCCTGGGAATGGTAGATTTTTATACGGAGCTTTCTCTGCATTTAATTCTCAGGATGTAATAGATTTTTTTGAAGATTATGGTGTTGAACTTAAAGTTGAACGAGGCAATCGTGTTTTTCCTGAGAGTGATAAAGCGGTTGATATTGTTGATGCACTTAATCGTTATATAACAGATTTCGGAGTTCAAAGAAAAACAGAGAGAGTAAACAGAATTGTTACTGAAAATGCAAAGGTAATGGGCGTAGAAACTGAATCGGGTAATTTCTATGAATGCGATTCAGTAATTATAGCAACAGGTGGTTTGTCTTATCCGAAGACCGGTTCAAGTGGTGATGGGTACAAGTTGGCTAAGGAGCTAGGTCATACTATTACAGAATTAAGACCATCATTATCTGCTCTTGTCTGTCGAGAAGGTTTATGTAGCGAATGTATGGGACTTTCATTGAAAAATGTTGCGATAAAGGTTGTGGATACAAAAAAGAAAAAAGAAATCTATGACGATTTCGGTGAAATGCTTTTTACACACTTTGGAGTTTCAGGACCTATGATTCTTTCGGCAAGTGCTCATATGAGGGATATGGTTAAAGAAAGATATGAAATATATATTGACCTGAAACCTGCCTTATCAAATGAAAAACTCGATGCAAGAATTCTTCGCGATTTTGCAGACAACAGTAATAAATCAATATCAAATGTTTTAGCGTTGTTGTTACCAAAATCATTGATTTCACCTGTGTTAAGAATGTCACAAATAAAACAATCTGAAAAGGTGAATCAAATTACTAAAGAAATGCGAACAAATCTCATAAATACTATCAAGGGATTAAAACTTACAGTTTTAGATTTCAATGATATTTCCGAAGCCATAGTAACATCGGGTGGAGTAAAAATCAGTGAAATTAATCCCAAAACAATGGAAAGTAAGTTGTGTGAGGGTTTGTTTTTTGCAGGTGAGGTTATTGACTGTGATGGATACACAGGTGGGTTTAACCTGCAAATCGCATTTTCAACAGGACATTTAGCAGGAGTTTCTGCAAGTAATAAAAATAGTGAGGATAATTATTATGATTAATGTGGCAATCGATGGTCCTGCAGGAGCAGGAAAAAGCACAGTTGCTCGTGCGGCGGCAAAAGAATTAGGATTTATTTATGTTGATACAGGAGCACTTTACAGAGCCGTTGGTGTATATTGTCTCCGTAACAACATTGTAACAACAGACGTAGATGGAGTTGGCTCAGTATTAAAGGACATTACAGTAGAACTTAAATTTATTGATGGAGTTCAGCACGTGTTTTTAAATGGTGATGATGTTTCAACAGAAATTAGACTTCCTGAAGCATCAATGGCTGCATCAAATGTTTCAGCAATTCCGTCAGTCAGAGCATTCTTATTTGATTTACAAAGAGATATCGCTTCAAAAAATAATTGTCTTATGGACGGTAGAGATATTGGTACTGTTGTTCTCCCCGATGCAAGAGTTAAGATTTTCTTAACTGCTGACCCGGAAGAAAGAGCAATGAGAAGATTTAAAGAACTTCAAGAAAAGGGTAGTACAGTAACTTATCAAGAAGTATATGATGATTTGGTTGTGCGTGACTATAACGATTCACATCGTGAAATTGCACCTTTAAAACCTGCTGAAGATTCAGTTGTTATCAATACAACAGGTTATACACTTGAAGAATCCATTAATAAGATTATAGAAACTGTTAAGGAGAAAATGTAATGGCAGATAAAAAGTACTTTGATTTTACAGATTATGAAACTCATAAAGGTTTTAATCTTTATAGACCATTGAGCAACTTTTGTTGTAAAACTCGTGTTAAATTAGTTGTTGAGGGTGAAGAAAATATTGACCGTGAGGACGGATTCATTATCGCTGCAAATCATTCAATTATTTATGACCCTATTTTTATTGCGACAGCATCGAAAAAAAGATTGCTTCACTTTGTTGCAAAATATGAAGCTTTTAAAAATCCACTTGCAAGAGCAGTGTTAACAAGTTGTAATGCGTTTCCTATTGTACGTGGAAAAGGTGATATGCAGGCAATCAATTATGCAAGTGACCTTGTAAAAAAAGGTAAGGCTCTTTGCATTTTCCCTGAGGGTACTCGTTCAAGAGATGGATATCCTAAAAAGGCTAAGTCGGGTGTTGGATTGATTGCACGTAATGCACAATGTGATGTTGTACCTGCTGCAATCTGTGTTGAAGAAAGAGGAAAATTCGGCACAAGAGTTTTCGTTAAATTTGGTGAAGCAATTAAATATGAAGATATGAACTTTACTGAAGATGGTGGCACAAAGGAAAACAAAGAAGTAGCAAATATGATTATGGATAAAATTGTTCTTCTTTGGAGGGAGTGCAGAAAACAATGCAAGTCAAAATAACTCTTGCTAAAACTGCAGGATTCTGCTTTGGAGTTAATCGAGCAGTTAATATGCTCTATGATTTGGTAGATAAAGGTGAAAAGATTTCAACTTTTGGGCCGATTATACATAATCCACAGGTTATAAACGATTTATCCAACAAAGGCGTTAGTATTGTTGATGACATTACAAAGGCTACTGCCGACAGAAAAGTTGTTATTAGAACTCATGGAGTTGAAAAAGACGTTTTAAGTTATTGTAATTCAAATTCATTGGATTATATTGATGCTACTTGTCCATTTGTAAAGAAAATCCATAAAATAGTTGAAAAAAACTCAAGTGAAACAATGCCCGTTCTTATTGCTGGGGATAAAAATCATCCCGAGGTAGTTGGAATAAAAAGCTATTGTGTTGGAGATTATTTCACCTTTAATTCTTGCGAAGAGCTTGAAGAAATTTTTTCAAAGAACAGTTTTAATATAGAAAAACCATTCATTGTTGTTTCTCAAACAACTTTTAGCATAAAAGAGTGGAAAAAATGTGTAAAAATTATAAATTTATACTATACAAATGCAATTATTTTTGATACAATATGTAGTGCGACCGAAGAAAGACAGGCAGAAGCACTATTATTGTCTAAGAAAAATGACGCTATGATAATAGTAGGCGGTAGGACAAGTTCCAATACTGCAAAGCTTAAAGCAGTTTGTGAACCTAACTGCCCGACTTATTTGATTGAAACGGCTGACGAGCTTTTGGACATAGCTTTCGGTGATGTTCAATCAATAGGCGTTACTGCGGGTGCATCGACCCCCGACAGTATAATTAAGGAGGTACTAAAAACTATGTCCGAGAAATTTGAAAACGCAAACACAATTAATATGGAGGAGACAGGCTTTGAGCAGATGCTTGAGGAATCATTAAGCAGTATGAGTTCTGACCAGAACGTTATCGGTACTGTTGTTGGTTTCACAGCAACTGAAATTCAGGTTGAAGTTGCAGGCAGAAAGCACACAGGCTATGTGTCTTTTGATGAATATAGTGATGACCCATCAGCTGACCCAAAAGCAGAGCTTAAAGTTGGCGATGAAATCAAACTTCGCATTATGAAGACAAATGATGTTGAAGGCACAATTAAGCTTTCAAAACGTCTTTATGACCGTGGTGCAATTTGGGAAAACATTGAAGCAGACGATACAATCCACACAGGTGTTGTAACAGGTATCGTTGGTGACAACAAGGGTGTATTTGTTCAGAGCGGTGCTATTAAAGTTTTTGTTCCTGCATCTCTTGCGAAAATGAGAAAGAACGATTCTCTTGAAGACCTTATCAAGACAACTGTTGAATACAAAATCATCGAAGTTAACAAGATGAGAAGAAAAGTTGTTGGCTCAATCCGTGAAGTTGCTGCTTCAAAGAAGAGAGAAATTGAAGATGCATTCTGGGCAAATGTTACTGAGGGTGCAGTTTATACAGGTACAGTAAGAAGCCTTACAAACTATGGTGCATTCGTTGACCTTGGTGGTGTTGATGGTATGGTACATATCTCTGAACTTTCATGGCAGAGAATCAAGCATCCATCAGAAGTTGTTAAAGTTGGCGATGCTGTTGAAGTTTATGTTAAGGAACTTGACAGAGAAAACAAGAAAATCTCTCTTGGATACAAGAAGGTTGAAGACAATCCATGGGAAATCCTTAAGCGTGATTATCCGGTTGACAGTGAAGTTGAGGCTAAGATTGTTAGCCTTACAACATTCGGTGCATTCGCACAGATTATTCCTGGCGTAGATGGTCTTGTACATATCTCTCAGATTTCACATAAGCACATCGGAACACCTGCAGAAGTTCTTAAGGTTGGCGATGTTGTTAAAGCAAAGATTATGGAAATTGACTTTGACAAGAAGAGAGTAAGTCTTTCAATTAAGGCTCTCATCGAAGCTCCTGTTGAAGAAGTAGCTGTTGAAGAAGTTGTTGAAGAAGCAGTAGCTGAAGAAACTGTTGAAGCTCCTGTTGAAGAATAATTAAATCGGCATTAAGGCCGTAATGTAATTAATCAGGTCAGATGATGCAAAAAACATTGTCTGACCTTTTTTTATCATTTATGAGGTAATTATTATGAAAAAAGGTTTAGCTGTATTATCCGGACTTACTGCTGCACTTGGTGGTGGCATTGTATATCTCAAGAAAAAAGATATATGTCCTAAATGTGAGATGAAAAAGCTTCTTGCAAAAACACAGATTCATTATACAAAGGATGAATTATACAATAATGGTGCAGCTCTTACACCACCAATGGGTTGGTCAAGCTGGAACATTTTTCGCCATAATATCAATGAGAATGTTATTCTCGATATTGCAAAGGCTGTTAAGGAATCTGGTTTGGCAGATGCAGGATATATATATATTAACCTTGATGACTGTTGGCAATCGTCAATGCGTGATGAAAATGGTAAAATGCAAGGTGATTTTTCAACATTTCCACATGGAATAAAATGGTTGGTTGAACAGATAAATGCATTAGGTTTAAAAGTAGGTATTTATTCATCAAACGGAACACTCACTTGTGAAGATTTACCTGCATCACTTTATAATGAGCAGACAGATGCAGAAACTTTTGCAGAATGGGGTATTGAATATTTTAAATATGACTATTGTCATCATATACTTATTCCAACTGATGCACCATATATTGATAGTATTTCAATAGTGGGTAAGGATATGGAAAACGAACTCGTATTTAAAGCAAAAGATGCTGTGCTTAAAGGTGAAGCAAAAGTTGTAAATGAACACGATGGCAAAACCTATGTAAAAGGACTTTGCAGCGGTTTAGGAACTATTGAATTTAATAATATTGAAGTTCCTGAAGATGGTGAGTATATTTTTACTCTCATTATGCGTAAAAACACCTGTAAAGGTCAATTCTGTGTCGTTACAGTAAATGGAACAGATAAATATGATTTCCTTATTGCTGAACAAAAGGCGTTCTCTCGTGAAGGCAGACGACAGATTAAAATTAATCTTAAAGCAGGAATCAATACAATTTCAATTACTAATCCTGTTGCTTCTCCAATGGATAGTGCTGCCATGCAGTATGAAAAAATGGGCAGAGAACTTGTAAAAGCAACAAAGAAATTTGCCGAAGAAAATAATTGTGAAGAAAAGAAAATCCTTTATTCAATTTGTGAATGGGGATGGAATAAGCCTTGGAAGTGGGGCGGAAAAGCAGGTAATATATGGCGAACAACTCCTGATATTCAACCTGTATGGGGCTCAATTCTTGGTATATATGAAGTTAATGTTAAACTCTCACAATATGCTTGTCCTGGTGCTTTCAATGACCCTGATATGCTTGAAGTAGGTAACGGAAAACTTACCTATGAAGAGAATAAATCTCATTTCACGTTATGGTCTATGATGGCTGCACCACTTATTTTGGGTAACGATATTAGAACATTTATTAAAGAAGATGGTACTGTTGATAAAAATAACAAGGTATTGCAGATTCTTACAAATAAAGATGTTATTGCTGTTAATCAGGATAAACTTGGCATCCAATGCAAGAGAATTAAGTCAGGCTTAAAGGATGTTCTTGTTAAACCACTTGAGAATAATGAAGTTGCAGTTTGCTTCTTTAATAAAACTAATTCAAATGTGCAAATGACTTGTAATATGGCAGATATTCATAATGTTGTTGAAGTGACATTACCAAAAGCAGAATCATATAACTGTAAAGAACTTTGGTACAAAACCGAAGAAACTATTACTGATAAAATCACTACAACAGTTGCACCGCATGGAGTTAAAATATTTAAGATTTCTTGTAATTAAGAAGCTTTTCTATAAAATAAAAAAATGCGAAGATTGTCATTGATAAGGTAAACCAACAAATAGAAAAACTTAGTGAAATTTGCCCTAAAATATTTGCAGGCATACCAGTATAATCCCATACTGAAAAGTTGTAGATTTTGTTAACGATTATACCAACAGTAAATTCAAGAGTAGTTATTATTCCACATCCAATTAAGGATTTAATAATAATCGGCATTGTTGGAAATACTTTGTGTATTAAGTAAAGGGATAATATTGCAGTACCACCAGTAATAACCATAGACCAATGTGTAAAACCGCGAAATGCAACTTCAATGACACCATATCCAAAACCACCAAAGAGAAACAAAAAAATATATTTTTCAAATCCTATCATCTTATCACCAGAATACATTATTCCCTGAATGATAAGTTTTATTTAGATTTTTAAGGTGAAACAAATGAGTAATTTTGAAGAAAAAAAATTAAGAGCAGAGCAATTAAGAAAAGAACTCAATCATCATATTTATCGTTATTATGTGGAAAATGAGAACGATATCTCTGATTATGAGTATGATATGCTTATGCGTGAATTGGACTCTATTGAAAAGGAATATCCTGAACTTTTAACTGCAGACTCACCAACTCATAGAGTAGGTGGTCAAGCTGACGGGCTTTTTGAAACTGTTGTCCATACAGTTAAAATGGAAAGTTTGCAGGATGCTTTTTCTCATAGTGAAGTCCGTGATTTTGATAAAAGGGTAAAAGATGTTTTCTCAAATGCTGAATATGTTGTTGAGCCTAAAATTGATGGTCTTTCGGTTTCACTTGAATATGTAAATGGTGTTTTCACACGTGGTTCGACTCGTGGTGATGGTGTTCAGGGTGAAGATATAACTGCAAATTTGCGTACAGTTAAAACAATTCCTTTAAGACTTAAAAAGGACATTCCGTTTATTGAGGTTCGTGGTGAAGTCTATATGCCACGTGAAGTGTTCTTGAAGATTGTTGAAAAGCAAGAACTCAATGGTGAGAAACCATTTAAAAATCCAAGAAATGCAGCTGCAGGTAGTATAAGACAAAAAAATCCTAAGATTACTGCAGAAAGAAAGCTTGATATCTATGTTTTCAATATCCAACAGATTGAGGGCGCAGAAATCAAAGGCCATTATGAGTCTCTTGTATTTTTGAAGGAATTAGGTTTTAAAACAATTCCGTTCTTTAATAAATTTGATAATATTGATGATACACTAAAAGAAATTGAACGTATTGGTGACATTCGTTATACATTACCATTTGATATTGATGGTGCAGTAATTAAAACGGATGATTTCGCTATGAGAGAAACTATTGGCAGTACTGCAAAATTCCCTAAATGGGCATTGGCTTATAAATATCCGCCTGAAGAAAAAGAAACCAAGCTTATCGACATTGAAATCAATGTTGGCAGAACAGGTGTACTTACACCAACTGCAGTTTTTGAGCCGGTTTTGGTTGCGGGTTCAACTGTCAGTCGCGCAACACTTCATAATCAGGACTTTATTACAGATAAAGGTATAAGAATAGGAGATACAGTTATAATCCGTAAGGCAGGGGATATAATTCCAGAGGTTCTTTCAGTTGTGAAACACGAAGAAAACACTCGTGCCTATGAAATGCCAAAATTCTGTCCGTCATGCAATTCTCCTGTACATCGTGAGGATGGTGAATCGGCAATACGTTGTGATAATCCTGATTGTCCTGCACAACTTTTGAGAGTTCTCATTCATTTCTGTTCACGTGACGCTATGAATATTGAAGGACTTGGTGATGCAGTCCTTGAAACCCTTTTAAATAAAGACTTAATCAGTAAAATTGCAGATATTTATAGAATTGATTATGATAAGATTGCTAAGCTTGACGGAATGGGTAAAAAGAGTGCTGATAATATGAGAAATGCTATTGAAAAATCCAAAGAGAATGACCTTTCAAAACTCCTTTTTGCATTTGGTATCCGTCATATAGGTCAAAAGGCGTCAAAACTCTTATCTGACCGCTTTTTAACCCTTGATAATATAATTTCAGCAACAACAGAAGATATTCTCACAATCGAAGGATTTGGCGAAATTATGGCAGATTCAGTTGTTGAATTTTTCTCACTCCCACAAACAAGACAAATGGTTGATGAATTAAAATCATTTGGACTTAATATGAAAAGTCAGAGAGAAATTAAGGATAATCGTTTTGAGGGCATGACCTTTGTGCTTACTGGTACACTTTCAACTTACGGTAGAAAAGAAGCACAGGAGATTATTGAATCCTATGGTGGAAAAGCCTCTTCATCTGTGTCAAAGAAAACAACTTATGTTTTAGCAGGTGAGGCTGCGGGTTCAAAACTCCAAAAAGCAACCGATTTAGGTGTAACAATCATCAACGAAGAACAATTTGCTGAAATGATAAAATAACAAAAGGACGGTTTAAACCGTCCTTTTTAGTTTGTTCTTTTTAACTTGTTTAATAAGTTTTCTTGACCTCATTTTAATATAACTGATTGTGTCAATTTCACCCAATCTCATCCACCAGTCAATTTCATTACATAGTGCATAAAGTTCAACTTTTAAATCACAATATTTACTTACATTTACTCGATTTTTATATTGTTTATATAACTTTAGTTTTTCACCAAGACCCAAAGTCAAACAGAACAGTTCGTATTCAGGTTCAACAAATCTTGTGCTAAAAGGGTCAATGACACCTGCAATTTCAGCTTTTTCTGTGTCAAAAATCATATTTGGTGTCCAAAAATCGCCGTGTGAAAGACAAGGAATATTCTCAACATTATCAAAAATCTCATCAAAATTGATTTTAATAAGATTCAATGCTTTAAATATCTTTTTATTAAGCTCACCATTATTATGTTTGTCACTTGCAAATGTGTATATTTTTTCAAAAAATTCTTTATAGTATTCTTTCCATGAATTATAGGTCGGATTATCAAAATCACCAAATTTATCATTGTGAACACTTTGCATGTCAATAAAGCAATCAATAATGTTATTTGCAAGGTGTTTTTTATCTTTGATATGCTTAAGTTTTAATGTTCTGCCACTTACACCATCAATAAATTCCATACCAAGATATGAAATGCTGTCTTTTTTTGTAAGGAAATATGTTTCAGGGATTTTAAAACTAACATTCTTGCGTAAAAACTCGTTCATGTTCTTTTCTTCGCACATCAGTTTATAATGTTTACTTATCTTGACAATAAGTTGAAAAGGGAAATTAGAAAATTCAACACAATAGCAGGTTGCGGTAGCACCGTTTCCGACAGAAGATACATTTATAACAGTTGTATTTAATTGTTCTTCAACTATTGCTTTGATTTTATCCATAATTATAATCCCTTATTATAAAACTCATCCTTAAACCACACATCGCTAACTTCAAATTCTTTGTGATTTAAGTAGTCAAGTATTCCTGCACCTGTTGTGAAATCAAATACAAGTTTGTATGAATATAAAAACTGCTTTTTGTAGCCGTATTTCTTATTTTGAGCATTAGTGCCATATTTTCCATCACCTAAAAGGGGATGACCTATTGATGCAAAATGTGCTCTGATTTGATGTGTACGACCTGTAAGCAACTCAACTTCAACAAGACTTAATTCACCATCAGTATCAATTACACTGTACTTTGTGCGAATTTCCTTTGAATCATCCATTTTCTTTTTAGAGACAGTGACCTTGTTCTTATTTTCGTCTTTTACAAGATAGCCTTCCAAAAGACCACTCTTTTTCTTGATTTCACCGTGAACAATGCAAAGATAAAACTTGTGTAATTCTCGGTCTTTCATTTTCTGGTTGAGAATACGAAGAGTTTCAGCATTTTTTGCAGCAATAACAATACCACCTGTGTTACGGTCAATACGGTTTACAAGAGATGGTACAAATGAGTTTTCGTCATCAGGCTTATATTCGCCAATTTCATAAAGATAACGCTTTATTCGGCCAATAAGGGTGTCAATATATTCGTTGTCATCAGGGTGGGAGAGTATGCCAACTTTTTTGTCACAAAGAATAATATTTTCGTCTTCATAAATTATGTTGAGACTCTTTGAAGCCTTTAAAAAATCATATTTTTCAGGTGCTTTTTCAAAAAACTCATCATTTATATACATATCAACAACATCACCAATATTAAGGCGTGTTGATATATCAGCACGTTTTCCGTTTACCTTAATTCGCTTAATACGAATATACTTATATAAAAGTGTTTTAGGCAAAAGTGGAACACTTTTCGTAATGAATTTATCAAGACGCTGGTCAGCATCATTTTTATTAATTGTAAAACTCTTCATTTTTACACCTCAAAATTATTTCAACTTAATATACCATAACTTAAATCCTATTTCAACTTGAAAGTTTGAATAATTTATTATAGAATTAGTAAGGTGATTAAAATGAACATAAATAAAACACATTATAAAATATTAAGTGAGCCCAAAAAACTTTATCTTAATATGACAACTCTTGAGATTCGTCAAAAATTGAATGTGGCTTTTAAAAATCCAACTGCCGAAGATGATTTAACAGGAATTTTTGGTAAGTTTTATAAGCTTGATAGAATGTATAAAGTAAAATATATTTACACAAGAAATAAGCAACTTCAACCGATGACTTTTGAGAGATATCACTATTTATTAGATGTGGGTGAGGATAGTCAAGGCTCTTTTATTGAATATGCGATGGTTTACGATAAACTTTATGACCCAATTATTAGACTTGTTTACATTCTTGCAGTTTGTGCAGTTTTAGCGTACTTATTTTATAGTTATAAAGTAGGCACTATGAATGTTTTTTCTGCAAGTGTATTGGGAATTCTTCTTGCATCGTCGGTTATTCTGGTTTTTAAGAAAGGAAAGGAAACACAGGAAGAGTGTGCCAAAGCAGAAAAATTATTATTAAATCTTATTGCAGATATGTAATATTAGTTGACAAAACAGATTTAATATTGTATTATACTAACGTGTTAACACTTTAATATACTAAAAAGGAGTTATTATTATGAAAATGAAAAAAATTCTTGCTGTCCTTATGGCAGTGCTTATGGTTGCTCTTTGCTTCTCAGCTTGTGGAGATAAGAATACTGATGAACCAAAGAAACCTACAATCGTTGTTGGTTACACACTTTACCCACCAATGAATTATCTTGACGAAAATAATAATCTTGTTGGTTTTGATACAGACCTTGCAAAAGCTGTTTTTGAAAACCTTGGTTATGAAGTTATCTTCAAGGAAATTTCTTGGGATGCTAAATATACTGACTTAGCATCAGGCACAATCGACTGTATTTGGAATGGCTTCACATGTAATACAGCGGATGACGATGGTGTTCTTCGTGCAGACAAGGTTGATTTCTCATATAACTATATGGAAAATCGTCAGGTAGTTGTTGTTAAGAATGATGCAAATATTACATCTGCAGAAGACCTTAAGGGCAAATTAGGTGTTGCTGAAGCAGGTTCAGCTGGCGAAACTTATGCAAAAGGTTTTGAAGGTGCTACATATAAAGGCTTTATTAAGCAAACAGAAGCATTGTATGAAGTAAAGATGGGAACAGCTGATTTTGCAGTTGTTGATGCTCAGCTTGCAAAGAGTTATGCAGGTAAAGGTGACTATGCTAACCTTGTAATCGTTGATGCTCTTTCAAGTGATGTTGAGTACTATGCAGTTGGTTTTGAAAAGGGTAGTGACCTTACAGCAAAGGTTAACGGACAGTTTGTTGCATTAGCAGCTGACGGCACTATTGCAAAACTTGCTGAAAAATATGGTGTTACAAACACAACAATCACAGATTTTTCTGACCAGAAATAATCAAATTTAATCTCTTGGAGTTTATTTTATGTCTTTTTTAGAAGTCACAGCATTTTTGTTTGACGGCTTTAAAATATCTCTGCTTATCTTTGCGGTGACGCTGCTTTGCGGCGCACCGCTTGGTTTGCCTATAGCCTTTTGTTCAATGAGCCGATTCAAACCTGTAAAAGCAATATCAAAAGTAATCGTATGGATTGTCAGAGGTATCCCTCTGATGCTCCAGATTTTTATTATCTATTATGTTCCCGGATTATTGTTTAATTATCAATTATTCGGCCAGATAGACAGATATATGTATATTGAATACGGCATAATGGATATGGGACGAATTGTAGCAGTTTTAATTGCATTCTCAATCAACTATGCTTGCTATTTTTCAGAAATTTATCGTGGTGGTATTGAGAGTATCTCAAAAGGTCAGTATGAGGCGGGTTATGTCCTCGGCCTTACAAAATCACAGATTTTCAGAAAAATCATTTTAAAACAGGTTATACAGAGAATCGTTCCACCAATGTCAAATGAAATCATTACATTGATAAAGGATACAGCACTTGCAAACTGTATTATGGTTTGTGAAATTATAAAGAATGCAAAGGAACTTGCAGCAACAAAAGCTATGATTTGGCCATTGTTCTTTACAGGCGTATTCTATTTAATTTTCGTTGGTTTGCTTACAATACTTTTAGGCAAAGCAGAAAAAAAACTCAGTTATTTCAGGAGTTAAGTTATGTCGATTTTAGAAGTTAAAAATATACAGAAAAGTTTTGATAAAACTGAAGTATTGAAAGATATTAGCTTTACTCTTGAAAAAGGTGAAGTGCTTTCTATTATTGGTTCATCAGGTAGTGGTAAAACAACGCTTCTTCGTTGTCTTAATTTCCTTGAAACAACTGATTCAGGTAGGATTATTGTTGATAATGATATTTTATTTGATGGCAATAATAAGATGACGGATGAAAAGATAAGGGAAAATCGACTCAATTTTGGTCTTGTGTTCCAGAACTTTAACCTTTTTCCACAATACACAGTTCTTGAAAATCTTACACTTGCACCAACTCTTTTGAAAAAAGCTGATAATGTAACTATTAAAAATCAAGCATTGGAAATAATAAAAAAAGTTGGTTTGGAAGATAAAGTTGATTTTTATCCTTGTCAACTTTCAGGTGGTCAGCAACAACGCGTTGCAATAGCAAGAGCCTTGATGTTGTCACCTAAAATCCTCTGTTTTGATGAGCCTACAAGTGCTCTCGACCCAGAGCTTACAGGTGAAGTTCTTCGCGTTATCCGTGAGCTTCGTGATGGAAATACAACAATGATTATTGTTACTCACGAAATGAACTTTGCAAAAAATGTATCGGATAAAGTTATTTTTATGGCAGACGGAATTATTGAAGAGTGTGGCAGCCCTGAAGAACTTTTCGAAAACCCCAAGAGTTTAAGACTTAAAGAATTTTTAAGTTCATCATTAAAAGATTAAAAAAGGCCTTCGTCAAAGTGATATAATCCCCTTAAAGTAGACACTTGAAAAAACAAAAAGTTTCAAGACTACTTTAGGGGGATTTTCATGTCAAAACTAAGTTATGAAGAAAGAATATCAGCGGTCAAAGAGTATCGGGAAGGTAAAGGCAGTTACAGA
>JAFYSE010000040.1 GCA_017546665.1 Clostridia bacterium
ATTATTAACTCTTTTTCCATAAGCCTATCAACTACAATTTGTACGTTACCGGTTTTTATTGTTAAGATTGAAATGTTGCCTGTTGGCTCTATCCTTGCAAATCTCATTATGGTGGATTTAGCAATGCTACTTATGGTGTTGACGGTGTTAGGTGTGATTTTGCACTTGCTTAGTGCTTCTGTTTTGGCAAGACCATTGTTTGTGATTGTAGGAGCATTGTCTGAATTTTTGACAATGGTAGCAGAAAAAATCGGTATGGCAGAGTGGTCAACAGTTTCGGTTTCGCATAAATATTTCGAGCGTTTTCTTGTTGTAATGTTGGTTGGAATAGGACTTGTATTTGTTGCAAGAAGGTACAATAAAAACATTGTGAAGCATACGGCTATTGTCCTATCTGCTTTATTTGTTTTAATAACCTGTTATACAGTAAGTTATGATTATAACAATTCTTGTGTTGAAATACTTTTTACTGATGAGAAACCGGTGATTATTGTTAAATCGGGAGATACAAGTTTACTTGTGGGGACTCCCAAAAACAAGTATTTCTCGAGCCTAAAGCAAATGATGAATGCTCATAACGAGAAACAACTTGACGGAATTGTGGTTACGGATAATGATAACGGGGTAGTATCCCGATTGTTGTCTGTTTATGACAGTTTTAATATTGCACCCACAAATTTTTGTGAAAGTGGGTCAAAGGTGTTTGAATCACTTTCTGTTGATTTTGTTGATGAGATAACTGTAAACGGAAAGGTCAGGATAGATTTGCAAAATCCCGAAAAATATATTGGGATAAGCACGAAAAACAAAAGAATGATTTTTATTGAATGTGAAGATGAAGAAAATATCTTTGAAATTACAGAAATGTATGATATAATAATTTTGTATGGGAAAAAGTCCATGGAAAGTTTTGATACAATGAAGCAAGATAATCCTCAGTCGGAAATAATTGTTTCAGATGTGAATAAAAAAGTAACGATTTATATTGAATGATGGGTGAAGGTTATGGCATTGATTTATGAATCTGACCTTAAAAAACAGATAAGAGAAAAGAATATGTCTAACTGCTACTTGTTTTATGGTAATGAAGATTATTTAAAGCAGTTTTATGCTGAGAAAATCTGCAAAACCTTTGTGACGGAAGGTAGCGAAACCTTTTGTCTTCGCAAGTATGACGGAAAAGAAAACACTCTCGACGATGTGCTTGAGGGTGCTCAATCCATGCCTTTTATGAGTGAATATTGTGTTGTTGTTGCTCGTGATTTTCCACTTGATACTTTTACAAATGATGAAAAAGAAAAACTTATTGCGTTTTTAGAAAATCAGCCCGATACATCAATTACTGTCTTTTGGATGGATGGAATTGAAGTACAGCCCAAAAACTCAAAATGGGAATGGGTTGTATCTAATTTCACAAAGTATGCAACACTCGTTAACTTTGAAAAGCCCGAGGGAAGAAACCTTTTGAAGCTTTTGTGTGCTTATGCAACAAAACAAGGTTGCGTGATGAATGAAAATACTGCATCATATCTTGTTGAGGTTTCGGGGGATAGCCTTAATGTGTTATTTAACGAAATTCAAAAAGCAGTAAATTTCACAGGACAAGGTAATGAAATTACTCGAGAAGCTATTGATAGTGTGGCAGTTCGTTCGCTTGAAGCAAAAATCTTTGATTTATCAAAACTAATTCTCAATGGTAACGCACAGGGTGCATTGGAATTGTTGCACATTTTGATGTTGCAAAAAACAGAAGCACTTGATATTTTAGGTGTTATCCTTACTGCATTTGTAGATATTTACAGAGTAAAAACTGCTGTATCCGGCGGGGAAAGTAGTATGTATCCCGCAAAGGTGTTTAACTACAAAAACAAGGAATTTCGTTTACGAAATGCCGATAGATTTGCGAAAAAGCTTTCTGTTGAGCAAATCAGAGAATGTTTCGACTGCTTCTCAGAAAGCGATAATGCTCTGAAAAGTACGGCGCAGAGTCCTGAAATGATTCTTGAAAAACTCATTGTTAAGATTTCTCTTATTTTAGCAAGGTGATTTTATGATTAAAATTAAAGAAGCAGTAATTGTTGAGGGGAAATATGACAAAATTAAGATGTCAGGAATTCTTGATACAGTAATAATTGAAACTGACGGTTTTGGGATTTTCAAAGATAAGGAAAAACAAAAATTAATACGCTTTTTAGCCGAAAAAAAGGGAATTATAATCTTAACGGATTCCGATTCTGCAGGGTTTAAAATTCGTTCTTTTATACAGAATATTACCAAATCAAAAAACGTGAAAAATGTGTTTATCCCTGATGTTTATGGTAAGGAAAAAAGAAAGACTGAGGCATCTAAGGAAGGTAAATTAGGTGTTGAGGGAATAAATAACGAAATTATTCTTAATGCCCTTGAAAAGGCAGGTGTATTCTGTGATGAAACTCAGCAAACTGAGAAAAAAGAAATTACACATACCGATTTTTTTGAAGATGGCGTAAGCGGAAATGAAAACAGTAGCGAAATTCGTAAGGCATTGTCAAGGGAATTGGAATTGCCTGAAAGAATAAGCACATCTTCCTTGCTTAAACTTATTAATTCCTATATGACATATGAAGAATATAAAGAGACAATAAAGAAAATTACAGAGAAAAATAGTGTTTCTAATTTGTAAATTTTTAAAAAAACTATTTCCTAAACAATATCAACTGTGATATAATTGAAAAGTTAACAAATTATGACAATGATAAGAGGTGCAGATATGAATGTAAAAAGTCGTTTTCCCATTAATAATCCTTTCTATGATGTTCGTTATATCAGGGACTTTAAAGATTTGATTAATCAAAGTGAAAATCTTTTTTCAGCACGCCCGGCATATAAATTAAGAAATAAAGATGGAGTTTACTATGAGGTTACTTATAGCAGTTTCCGTCATTCAATATATTATCTTGCAAATAGTCTTGTAAATGACGGTTTCTCAAAAAGCCATATTGCAGTTGTTGGTGCAAACTCATATAACTGGTCTGTAACATATTTAGCAGTTACTTGTAGTGATAATGTTATTGTACCGATAGACAAGGAATTAACAGCCGATAATATGATGGATGTAATCAAGGACTCCGATTCAGTTGTTCTTTTCGGTGACAAGAAATATATCAAGGCAATTCACGCAAGAAAAGACGAATTACCTGAAGGCTTCCGTTTTATTTGCTTTGATGAAGTGGATATTGACGGTGTTGAGTTGTATGAAGATTATATTGACATCGGAAGACAACTTTATATGAATGGCACAAAGCACCTTGATAATATTACTGTTGACCCAGAGGCTACAACAGCAATTCTTTTCACATCAGGCACAACAGGCGTTTCAAAGGGAGTTTGTCTTAGTCAGAAGAATATCTGTTCCGTTGTAATGGGTGCAGCAGGTTGCATTAAGGTTACAGAGGAAGACCAGCTTTTGTCCGTGCTTCCAATTCACCATACTTATGAATGTACTGTTGGTTTCCTTTATATCATTTATTCAGGTGCTTGTATTTCATTTAATCAGGGACTTCGATATATCACAAGAGATTTTAAGGAAGTAAAACCAACTTGCTTTATTACTGTTCCACTTCTCATTGAAAAGGTTCACGCAAAGATTATGAAGAAGATGGAAGAAAAAACAGCGGGTAAACTCATTTTCAAAGTTGGTAAATATGCATCAAAGTTCAGTAAGGCGATGGGTATTAAGGACCTTGACAGAAAAATTTTCTCCGAGGTTATTGAAACTTTTGGTGGCCGTCTCCGTCTTATTGTAACAGGGGCTGCTGCTATTGACCCTCGTGTTGCAGAGGACTTTATGCACATGGGTATTGACCTTTATATCGGTTACGGTCTTACAGAATGTGCACCGCTTGTTGCTTGTAATAATGACCGTCTTATGCTTCCTGACTCAATCGGTACTCCAATGCCGGGTGCAGAGGTTGCAATCTTTAACCCTGACGATTTAGGTGTTGGTGAAATTTGGGTTCGTGGACCAATGGTTATGAACGGATATTATAAAAATCAAGAGGCAACTGACGAGGTGCTCACTCCTGACGGATGGTTCAGAACAGGTGACCTTGGTACTTGTGACCGTCACAACTGCTATAAAATCACAGGTCGTTGTAAGAATGTTATTGTTACAAAGAATGGTAAAAATATCTTCCCCGAGGAAGTTGAATTGTATCTTAACACAAATCCTGTAATTGAAGAAAGCATTGTTTATGCAGATGACGTTGACGACGAAACATTGGTAAGCGTTCAGATTTATCCTAACTATGAGCAGATTAAGAACAACCTTAAACGTCAGGATATTACAAAGGAAGATGTTCAAAAATCTGTTGAAGAAGCAGTTAAGGATGTTAACAAAAAACTTCCAAAATATAAGAAAATCAGAAACATTGAAATCAGTGAGCAGGAGTTTGAAAAGACAACAACAAAGAAAATCAAACGTCACGCTAACTTGAGGAAGAAAGAAAATAAAGAAACAATAAGCATTGAAACAGAGGAATAATAAAATGTTTTTGGAATATGATAACATTGAAAATAACGCAAACGGACTTTCAGTTTTGGCAATTATGGCATCCCCACGAAAATCAGGTTTTACAGCCAAACTTTTAGGTAGTCTTTTGCGTGAATTTCCTAAGGGTACGGATATTGAAATCGTAAATCTTTATGACCTTAATCCTGTACCTTGTAATGCTTGTGGTTATTGTAAGGCAGGAAACGGTTGCTCAAAGAAGGATTTAGAGGACTTTTTCAAAAAGTTTGAAACAACGGATATAATAATTTTTGCAACACCAATTTATTTTATGGGTGTACCTGCTCCATTTAAGGCATTGATGGACAGATTCCAACGCTACTATGAAGCAAGATTCCGTAGAAATATGAAAAATCCCATTGAGAAACACCGTAAGGCAGCTCTTATAGTTACAAGTGGTAGCGATGGTGAAATCGGATATGAAGTAATCAAGCATCAGTTGTTACAAGCATTTACAGTACTTAATATTGAACTCTGCGGAGCAACCCTTGCACGAAATACAGACAAGTGCGGAGTTGATAAGACGGATGTTGATAAAGCACGTGCATTATATTGGAAGGTGAGATAATGGCAGTAATTAAGGTTGATTTGAATAATTTTGCAGATGAAGTTTTAAAAGCAGAAAAGCCGGTGCTTCTTGATATGTATGCTGATTGGTGCGGTCCTTGTATGATGATGGCACCTGAAATTGAAGCATACGCAGAAGAAACAGATAAAGTAAAGGTTTGCAAACTCAATGTTGACGAAGCAACAGAGTTGGCAATAACATTTGGTGTAATGAGTATTCCAACAGTACTCTTGTTTGAAAATGGACAGGAAGTTAAACGCTTTGTTGGTGCAAAAGAAAAACACCAAATCGCAGAATTTGTAGGTGAATAAAACAAAAAGGACTGATTGAGAAATCAGTCCTTTTTTAATGAATAATGAATGGTGAATAATGAATAATTTCAGAACTGCGTTGCGATTATAATGCTCCTAATGTGGAGAATTTATATGTTGAATTGTCAGTCCTTTTTTGCACAATTATTTCCTTTTGCACTTATATGGGTGCAAAAATGTTTATTTTATAGAGTATAATTTTATAACAAAAGGGGGATAGCTATGCGAAAAGAATTAGAAGACTTATGGGAAAATTATCTTGTTGAAGTTCCAATGGAACGAACAGAGGAAGAAAAAAGACATATAAATGAATATTCCAGTATTTCTGCAGTTTTGCGTTCTAAATTAAATGATGAACAAAAGAAATATCTTGAAGAATATGATAATGCAGTATGTGCAACAAATGGTATATCCGAAAAATATGCCTTTGCTAAAGGTGTGCGATTTGCATTTAGGCTTTTTGTTGAGGCATTTTGTGATGATTGAACATAGCCTTCCCCCTACGAGGGGAAGGTGTCACCGTAGGTGACGGAAGGGGGGGAATCGCAACGCAGTTCCTACATTCTGCACTTTGCGTTTTGCATTTTGCATTTCCCCGACAAACCCCAATTTATCTCTTTCGTTATAACCATATTGCAGATGTTTTATTTTATCCTTATTCTTCCACAACAACTTTAACAATCTCACCAACGTAAACTCTGTGGAAATCGTTGTTAACGTAGTTGTTCATTATTGTTTCGTCAAGAAAACCGTCGGGCTTCATATCCTGATAAGCAAGTTTTTTAAGAACTACATTAACCTTTGCTTGTTTGTAGCCAACGGCGTTACCAAGGTCAATAGGGGAGAAGCCTGTTTCTGCCATTTTGTCAATATCTCGACCGGATTTGCTACCGCAGATACCAAGCTCTTTTTTATATTCACCACCGAAGAATGAGAGAGAAAAATAATCATTATTTTCCATAAATTCAAAGGTGTATCTCTGTGGTCTTACGAAAACAAAGCAAACATCCTTGTTCCAAAGTTCACCAATCCCACCCCAGCTAACTGTCATTGTGTTGAAGTTCTTTTCTGTTCCTGCAGTAAGCAAAGCCCAGTCGTTGCTAATCATTTTAACAAAATTATCTTTCAGTTCTCTTACGTTGATTTCTTTTTGCATAATCATCATTCCTTAAAAGTAATTGTAATAATTATATAATGAAAAAACCGAAAATACAACAAAAAACGTTAGACAAATAATGACTATGTTTAAAATGTTGAAAACCTTTGTGAACTTTGCCGAATTTTCAAGGAAAAGTTTGTATAGTTATTTTTATTCTACATCTTCCTTTAATTTTCAATTTGTGCTAATATATTACCACTATTTAGAGCCACGGTGTGGTGTGGCGTGTTTGAAGGATGTATAATAATGGAATTTAACGAAAGATTAAAGTATCTCAGATGCTCAAAAATCCCAACAATAACTCAGAAGGATTTAGCAAATGCATTAGGTGTTACTCAAAGAAAGGTTTCCTTTATGGAAACGGGTACAACTGAACCATCATTAAAGGATATAAAGGCACTTTGCAAATATTTCAATGTTTCTGCTGACTATCTTCTTGGTTTACCAAAGAATATGAATTTTCCGGAGTAAGCTATGACTAAAAAACAACGTGCTGTATTGATAATAGAGGCACTAAAAAAAGAATATCCGGAGGCAATTTGCTCCTTAACAGCGGATAGTCCCTTTGAATTACTGATTGCAACAAGACTTTCTGCTCAATGTACGGACGCACGAGTTAATCTTGTAACACCTGCACTTTTCAGTAAATACAGAACTCTTGATGATTATGTTAATGCGGATGTAAAGGATATTGAGGATATTATTCATTCCTGTGGCTTCTATCACGGTAAGGCAAGGGATATAATAGAAATGGCAAGGGGAGTGCGTGACCGTTTCGGTGGAGTAGTCCCTGATAATATTGATGATTTAACATCCTTGCAGGGTGTTGGCAGAAAAACAGCAAACTTAATTGTTGGGGATGTTTACAAAAAACCTGCAGTAGTAGCAGATACCCATTTAATAAGGCTGACTAACCGTATGGGACTTGTTGACACGAAAGACCCCAAAAAGGTGGAAATGGAATTAAAGAAAATTCTCCCACCTGAGGAAAGTAATGATTTTTGCCATCGTGCTGTATTACACGGCAGAGCAATATGTACTGCACGAAAACCCGATTGCGAGAATTGTTGCTTGAATGATATTTGTAAAAAGATAATTTAATGTAGGGGACGATGCCCACATCGTCCCGCTTTCATTTTTATATTGTATTATACAGATAATTTATGTTATACTATTAACATATTATGGAAAAGAGGTAAACTTTTATGGACCCAATTAATGTAGATTTCGGGAATAAAAACGTTGTTCCTGAAACACCAAAAGGAAGCACATGGAAAAAGGTGCTTGGAAGTCTTTTAATTTCTTTGATAGTTGCCGGTGTTGCTTATTATTTTATGCTCCCTGCACTTAATTTTAAGGCTTTTGAACTTTATATTTATATTGCAGTTGTGATTATGTCATATATTGCAGCATTTGGTGTGCTTTCAAAAGCATATTTCCGTCCTGAATATATGGAGTATGCAAAGAATAAGGTTAAAATCCCTATCGTACTTATTCTTGTTTTAGCTGCAGTAGTTGCAGTTGGTTCTCTTGTTGGTGCAGAGCTTTTCCGTGCAAAGGACTACGCAAAAATCATCGAAGTTAAAGATGGTAACTTTGCAGAAGAGGTTGCAGAAATTGATTTCTCATCAGTACCTCGTCTTGATAAAGACTCATCAAATATGATTGCAACTCGTGCTCTCGGCGAACTTTCTGACTATGTTTCACAGTTTGTTGTAAATAGTTATTATTCAACACAGATTAACTATAAGGGAACTCCTGTTCGTGTTCAGTCACTTGATTACGGTGATGTTTTCAAATGGCTTAAAAACACAAAAAATGGTATCCCTGCATATATCATTGTTGATATGACAACACAGAAGGCAGAAACAGTAAGACTCGAAGAAGGCATGAAATATTCTCCTGCCGAACATTTCAACGAATATCTTATTCGTCACGTTCGTTTTAAGTATCCAACACTTATGCTTGGTGAACCATCCTTTGAAATTGACGATACAGGTCGTCCATTCTGGATTGTTCCTGTACAGGACAAAACAATCGGACTTTTCGGTGGTGTGGATGTAATCGGTGCAGTTATTGTTGACTCAATTAATGGCGACACAACTCTTGTTTCAACAAGCCTTGACGGAACAACTAAGCTTCCAACAGATAAATTTGTGACAGACGCTGAATTCCAATGGCTTGACCAGGTTTATTCTGCATCTATCGTAAATCAGCAGTATAACTATTATGGTAAGTATAATAATGGTTTCTGGAACTCAATTATCGGTCAGGAAAATGTTAAGGTAACAAGCTCAGGTTATAACTATCTCGCACTTAACGATGACGTTTATATGTACACAGGCGTAACATCAATAAGCTCTGACCAATCAATTATCGGCTTTGTTCTTATTAATCAGAGAACAAAGGAAGCAGTTTATTATCAACAAGCAGGTGCTTTGGAAGAAACTGCAAGAACATCTGCTCAAGGTAAGGTTCAAGAAAAGGGTTATGTTGCAACATTCCCGATTCTTCTTAACGTAAGCGGGGAGCCAACATACTTTATGGCTCTTAAAGATAGCAGTCAGCTTGTTAAGATGTATGCAATGGTTAACGTTGAACAGTCAACACTCGTTGGTGTTGGTGCAAGTCTTGCTGAATGCACAGAAAATTATGCAGCAGAGCTTAAGAGCAACGGTGTGAATGTTGATGTTGACGTTGACTCGATGGGTGACGAAACAACATCTGATGCACCGGTGGAAGAAACTGTTGATGTAACAGGCACAGTTGCAGAAATCAGAAGCGTCATCACAGGTGGCGAAACATATTTCTACATTAAGTTAACTGATAATGCAACATATTACAAGGTTGCAGTTAAGGATGCAGAAAAGATTGTAATTCTCAATGTTGGCGACACAATCACATTCGTTGTCGATAAGGCTGCAACAGGCGATATTGTAGCGGTTAAAAAAGTAAAATAAATAAAAATTTTAGAACGGTTGAAACAAGATTTCAGCCGTTCTTTTTCGCTTTTATGCATTAAATCGTGTATAAATGTATAAAATATGCATAATTTGTTGACAATATGCATAAATAATGCATATATATTCAATAAACATATAAAAATTATGTATAAAAATACAAAAAATACTAAAAAATTATGTAAAAACACTTGATTTCATTTTAAAAGTGTGTATAATATATCCCATACTGCATTTTGCACAAATTATAACTCAATTTTTCGGAGGATTTAACAATGGAAAAGAAAGATATCAAAAAGGTTGTTTTAGCTTATTCAGGTGGTCTTGATACATCAATCATTATCCCTTGGTTAAAAGAAAATTATAATAACTGTGAGGTTATCGCAGTTTCAGGTGACGTTGGTCAGGGTACTGAACTTGACGGTCTTGAAGAAAAGGCTCTCAAAACAGGTGCTTCAAAACTTTATGTTCTTGACCTTAAAGAAGAATATGTTGAGAACTATATCTGGCCTTGCCTTAAAGCAGGTGCTGAATATGAACAGTATCTTCTTGGTACATCACACGCTCGTCCTTGTATTGCAAAGGGACTTGCTGAAATCGCAATCAAAGAAGGTGCAGATGCAATTTGCCACGGTTGTACAGGTAAGGGTAATGACCAAGTTCGTTTCGAACTTACATTAAAGGCTCTTGCTCCTGAAATGGAAATTATCGCTCCTTGGCGTGAATGGGATATCGTTTCTCGTGAAGAAGAAATTGAATACGCAGAAGCACACAATATTCCACTTAAAATTAACCGTGAAACAAACTATTCAAAAGATAAGAATGTTTGGCACTTATCTCACGAAGGTCTTGACCTTGAAGACCCAGCAAATGAGCCAATGTACAACAAGGAAGGCTTCCTTGAAATGAGCGTTTCTCCTGAAAATGCTCCTGATGTTCCAACTTATGTTACAATTCATTTTGAACAGGGTGTTCCAACTGCTATTGATGGCGTTGAAATGAAAGGCCTTGCAATCGTTGAAAAACTTAACGAACTTGGTGGTGCAAATGGTATCGGTCTTCTTGACATCGTTGAAAACCGTCTTGTTGGTATGAAATCTCGTGGCGTTTATGAAACTCCAGGTGGTGCAATCCTTTACAAAGCACACGAACTTCTTGAAATGATTTGTCTTGACCGTGATACTCAGCACTACAAGAAGCTTGTAGCACAGAAATTCGGTGAAGTTGTTTATAACGGACTTTGGTTCACACCACTTCGTGAAGCTCTTTCTGCTTTCGTTGACGAAACACAGAAAACAGTTACAGGTGATGTTAAACTCAAGCTCTACAAGGGTAACATCATCAATGCAGGTCTTACATCTCCATACACACTCTATGATGAAAATGTTGCATCATTCGGTGACGATGGTGGTGCTTATAATCAGAAGGACGCAGCAGGCTTTATTAACCTCTTTGGTCTTTCAATTAAGGTGAAGGCACTTCTTGACAAGCAGAGAAACGAAAATAACTAATAAATAATTATAAATGTAGGGGACGACGTCCACATCGTCCCGTAATCAATTAACAATTCAAACGACAAAGGGAAATTTCTCTTTGTCGTATTGTGCTAATATAGACATAAATTAAGGTGACAATTATGCAACTCTGGAAAGGCAGATTTTCAAAAGAAATCGACCCAAAAACAAATGATTTTAACTCTTCAATAAAGATTGATAGTCGTATGTACAAGGAAGACATT
Source organism: Clostridia bacterium (assembly GCA_017546665.1). Classification (GTDB taxonomy): domain Bacteria; phylum Bacillota; class Clostridia; order Oscillospirales; family Acutalibacteraceae; genus Fimenecus. The sequence goes on from JAFYSE010000040.1 coordinate 11,286, forward strand.
GACGGCAGTCTTGCACATGCTGCAATGCTTTGTGCACAGGGAATTATATCGGCTGAAGATTTGGCTCAGATTACAGACGGACTTAAAGCAATTAAAAGTGAAATTGAAAGTGGAGAGTTAGAAATCGACCCAAATGCAGAGGATATCCATACTTTTGTTGAGGGTGAACTCACTGCTCGAATCGGCTCGGCAGGTAAAAGATTACATACAGCAAGAAGCCGTAATGACCAGGTTGCAGTTGATATAAGACTTTATCTCCGTCACGAATGTGATGCACTCTATAATCAACTTACAGAACTTGTGGATGTTCTTTGTAAAAAGGCAGAACAGTATGCAAGTGCAGTTATGCCGGGTTATACACATCTTCAAAGAGCACAGCCAATTACATTTGGCCATCATTTAATGGCTTATGCAGAAATGCTCCTTCGTGATAAGGAAAGACTTTCACAGGCGACCGACAGAATGAATTATTCACCACTTGGTGCTTGTGCATTGGCAGGAACAACTTATAATACAGACCGTGAAATGACAGCAAAGGCTTTAGGTTTCAATGGTGCTATGCAAAACTCCCTTGACTGTGTTTCTGACCGTGATTTCTGTATGGAATTAGCATCAGTAATTTCAATTATTATGGTGCACCTCTCACGTTTTTCAGAAGAAATCGTACTTTGGTGCTCATGGGAATTTAAATTCGTTGAACTTGACGATGCTTTCTCAACAGGCTCATCAATTATGCCACAGAAGAAAAATCCTGATATTACTGAACTTATCCGTGGTAAGTCAGGTCGAGTATTTGGTGATTTAACAACACTTCTTACAATGATGAAAGGTCTTCCACTTGCTTATAACAAGGATATGCAGGAAGACAAGGAAGCAATTTTTGATGCATTCGATACAGTTAAAATGTGCCTTACTGCATTTATTCCAATGCTTGATACAATGACTGCTCTCCCAGAAAATATGAGAAAAGCAGCAGCAGGTGGATTTATCAATGCAACTGACTGTGCAGACTATCTTGTTGGTAAAGGACTTCCCTTCCGTGATGCTTATAAAGCAACAGGTGAGTTGGTTGCACTTTGTATAAACAAAGGACTTACACTTGAAACATTACCACTCGAAGAATACAAAGCAGTTTGTGATATCTTTGATGAAGGCGTGTTTGAGGCAATTAACCTTGATAAATGTGTAAATGATAGAACATCTCTCGGTGGACCTGCACCACAGAATGTGTTGGCACAGATTGAACGTGTAAAGAAACTTAACAAATAAGGAAAATATATATGACAAAAATATTTATTGACGGTAGTCAGGGTACAACCGGACTTAAAATCTTTGACCGTCTTGCAAAAAGAGATGATATTCAACTCATTACTCTTCCTGAAGAATTAAGGAAAGATACTGATGCTCGAAAAGAAGCACTCAATTCTGCTGATATTGCATTTCTTTGCTTACCTGATGCAGCAGCTGTTGAGGCAGTAAGTCTTATTGAAAACGAAAACACAGTTGTAATTGATACATCAACTGCACATCGTACAAATGATGGTTGGGCTTATGGTTTCCCTGAACTCAGCGAAGAGTTTGAGAATAAACTCAAAAATTCAAAGAGAATTGCAGTGCCAGGTTGCTATGCAAGTGGATTTATTGCCCTTGTAAAACCATTGGTTGATGCAGGAATTGTGGATAAAGATATCTGCATCGCTTGTCATGCAATTTCGGGATATAGTGGTGCAGGCAAAAATGGTATTGCACAGTACGAAGACGAAAATCGAGAAACTCTTTTAGATGCTCCAAGAGAATATGCTCTTACACAACAGCACAAGCATTTAAAAGAAATGAAAGCAATTTCAGGTCTTAATAATGAGCCGATTTTCTCACCATATATCTGCGATTATTTCAGCGGTATGGTTATGACAGTGCCACTTTTCAAAAAAGATTTGAAGGATGGTAAAACTGCAGAGGACATTAAGGCTCTTTACAAAGAAAAATACAATACAGATATTGTTAAATATAAAGAAAGCATGGACGAAAATGGTTTTATCTCAGGTAACAAAATGAGTGAAAACGATGGTATGGAAGTTACAGTTTGTGGTAATGAAGACAGAATTCTTTTAATTGCAAGATATGATAATCTTGGCAAAGGTGCTTCCGGTGCTGCAGTACAATGCTTGAATGTAAAAATGGGGATTGACGAAGCTTTTCAGTTAGATATTTAACTTTGTGTAGGGGTCGGCGTCCTCGACGACCCGAAAGAAAAAATATGGAATTAAAAAAGAGAAAACCAACCAGATTAAAGAACTTTGACTATTCAACGAAAGGTTGTTATTTCATAACAATATGCACCGTTGAAAAAGAAAAAGCAATATTTGGTAAAATAAAAAGAGAAAGTTTGCAAACTGAACCATATATCCAATTAACGGAATATGGTGAGATTGTAAAAAGACAAATTGAAGAAATAAACTCTGTTTACGATGATGTGAATATCTATCCGTATGTAATTATGCCGAATCATATTCACTTTATCATTGAAATTGACGGGTCGTCGGGGACGCCGACCCCTACGAATGCCAGAATACCAACGATTATTTCAACGTTTAAAAGAATGACGAATAAAAAGTTTGGGTTTAAAATATGGCAGCGTGGTTATAATGACCACGTTATTCGTAATGATGAAGATTATTTGAGAATAGCAGAGTATATTATGAACAATCCATACGGAAAGATTTGGTGAAACTATGGAATTTAATTTTATAAATGGTGGTGTTACTGCTCCAAAAGGGTTTAAAGCGAGTGGTATTCACTGTGGAATCAGAAAAAATAAAACAAAAAAGGATTTAGCACTCATTCTCTGTGAAACTGAATGCGATACAGCAGCAGTTTATACACAGAATTTAGTTTACGGTGCACCAATTACAGTTACAAGAAACAACATCGCAGACGGTAAGGCTTATGGCGTAATCTGTAACAGTGGTATTGCAAATACTTGTAATGCAGACGGTGTGGAAAAAGCCGAAATGATGTGCGAAATCGTTGCAAAGGCAACAAACCTTAAACCAACTGATTTTGTTGTTGCTTCAACAGGTGTTATTGGTCAACCAATCAACATTGAGCCAATCGAAAATGGTATGGCACAGCTCGTTGCAGAGTTAAGCGAAGATGGCTCTGACAATGCTGCACAGGCGATTATGACAACTGACACAGTAAAAAAAGAATTTGCAGTTTCATTTACACTTGGTGGTAAAGAATGTAAAATCGGTGCAATCTCAAAGGGTAGTGGTATGATTCATCCAAATATGGCTACAATGCTTGGATTTATCACAACTGATGCCAACATTTCAAGCGAAATGCTCAAAAAGGCACTTTTGGAAGTTGTAAAGGATAGCTTCAATATGCTTTCAGTTGACGGCGACACATCAACAAACGATACAGTTGCTCTTCTTGCATCAGGTCTTTGTGGAAATGCACGAATTGAAACAGAAAATGACGATTATTTCACATTCGTTAATGCCCTTAATGCAATCTGTGAAAAGTTAGTGAAACTTATGGCAAAAGATGGTGAGGGAGCAACAAAGCTCGTTGAATGTCAGGTAAGTGGAGCAAAGAGTAAAGAGATTGCAAAGGTTTGTGCAAAGAGCGTTATTTGTTCTTCACTTGTTAAGGCTGCAATGTTTGGTGCAGATGCTAACTGGGGCAGAATTCTTTGTGCACTCGGTTATGCAGGTGTGGACATTGATGTAAATAAGGTTGATGTTTCATTCAAGTCAAAGGGCGGAGAAATCGCAGTTTGTAAAGACGGTGCAGGAATAGAATTCTCCGAAGAAATTGCAAAACAAGTTCTCATAGAAGATGAAGTTTATATCATTGTTGAACTTAATGACGGTGACGGAATAGCAACAGCTTATGGTTGCGACCTTACTTATGAATACGTAAAAATCAACGGTGATTATAGAACCTAAAGAACCTATTCGTCCTCCCTCTGACGAGGGAGGTGGCACGAGCATGCGAGTGACGGAGGGAGAGAAATATGCTTAATTATAATAAGGATTTAATAAGGCATGCAAAAGAACTCCGTAAAAATATGACACCTTGGGAAATTAAATTATGGACTCGATTTTTGAGAGAATATCCAATAAGATTTCAAAGACAAAAGGTAATTGACAATTATATTGCTGATTTTTATTGTGCAAAGGCACGTATTGTTATTGAATTAGATGGTGGAGGTCATTATACTGAAGAACAGCAAAAGTATGATGAACAACGCACAGAAACATTAAATAAATACAATTTACAAGTGATTAGAATTTGTAATATTGATATTGATAATAATTTTTATAATGTTTGCGAACATATTGACAGAGAGGTTAAAAAATCTCTCCCTCAGTCTGCTTCGCAGACAGCTCCCTCGTCAGAGGGAGCAAAGGATTAGTCCCTTGGAGGCAAAAAATGGATATTTTAAAACTTACACATGCTGACCGTAGTGAGGTGCTTGTTCAAGCGCTTCCATATATTCAGCAGTATCACAATAAAACAGTTGTTATTAAATATGGTGGCAACGCTATGATAAATGAAGAATTACAGGATGCAGTTATGACTGATATTGTGCTTCTTCGTTCAGTTGGTATAAATGTTGTTCTTGTTCATGGTGGTGGACCTGAAATCAACGATATGCTTACAAAAATAGGCAAGGAGTCAAAATTCGTTGACGGACTTCGCTACACAGATGAAGAAACAGTTGATATCGTGCAGATGGTACTTGCAGGTAAGGTTAATAAAAGACTTGTACATCTTCTTCATCACCACGGTGGTCACGCAATCGGTATATGCGGACTTGATGACGGTATGATTAAAGCAAAGAAGGTTACAGATAAGGATATCGGCTTCGTTGGTGATATTGTTGAGATTGACACAACCCTGGTGAACGGAATTCTTGAACAACACTACATACCTGTTATCTCCACTGTTGGTGGTGGTGAAAATGGTGAAGTTTTCAATATCAACGCAGATATTGCAGCTGCAAAAATTGCCGCAGCTCTTGGTGCAGAAAAACTTCTTTTGATGACGGATGTCCGTGGTCTTCTTCGTGATAAGGATGACGAAGAAACACTTATTCACAGTGTAAATGTAAGTGAGGTGCCACAGCTTAAGAGTCAGGGTGTGATTAAGGGTGGTATGATTCCAAAAATCGACTGCTGTGTTGAGGCAGTCCGTCGTGGTGTTAAGCGTACACATATTATTGACGGAAGAATTCCACATTCAATTCTTATTGAAATGTTAACTGACTCAGGCATAGGTACTATGTTCTTATAATTTGGTGATACACAATGTTAGAAAATATAAAAACTCAGGCAGACAATAGTTTAATGCCAACATATGCACATTTTCCCGTTTCCATTGAAAGTGGTAATGGTGCAACATTTATTGATAGTGAGGGTAACGAGGTTATTGACTTCGGCTCAGGTATCGGTGTGAATTCATTGGGATATAACAATGAAGGCTGGATTAAAGCAGTTACAGAGCAATTATCAAAAGTTCAGCACACATCAAACCTTTATTACAACTCAACCGTGGCAGAATTTGCAGAAATGCTTACAAAGAAAACAGGCTTTAACCGTGTTTTCCTTTGCAATTCAGGTGCAGAAGCAAACGAGTGTGCAATTAAGTTAGCAAGAAAATACAGTTTTGATAAATACGGTGAAAATCGTTACAATATAATAACCCTTGTGAACTCATTCCACGGCAGAACAATGGCTACAATTACTGCAACCGGTCAGGAACATTATCATAAATTCTTTGACCCATTCGTGCAGGGCTTTAAGTATGCAGAATCAGGCAACACAGAGCAGTTTTTAGAAATGGCAGACGACACAGTCTGTGCTATCATTCTTGAAGTTGTTCAGGGTGAGGGTGGCGTTGTTCCAACTGATTTCCAGTATCTTAAAACTGTTGAAAAAGTCTGCAAGGAGAAGGATATTCTTCTCATAATTGACGAAGTTCAGACAGGTATGGGAAGAACAGGCAAGTTGTTCGCTTACGAACACGCAGGAATTTCTCCTGATGTTGTAACAAGTGCAAAGGGAATAGGCAACGGACTTCCAATGGGTGCTTGTCTTTGTACAGAAAAATGTGCTAATGTGCTTACAGCAGGAACTCACGGAACAACTTTTGGTGGAAATCCCGTTGCTTGTGCAGGTGCTAAATATATTCTTAATACTCTTACAGATGAATTCTTAAAGGACATCTCCGAAAAAGGGGAGTATATCAGAACAAAACTTGCAGAAATCAAAGAAGTGAAATCAATCACAGGTCTTGGACTTATGCTTGGTATTGAGCTTAAAACGAAAAATGCAGGTGAAATCGCAAAAAAATGCAGTGAGAACGGACTTTTGATTCTCACCGCTAAAAACAAACTGAGAATGTTACCACCTTTGGTAATTTCAAAAGACGAAATCGACAAGGGACTTGAAATTCTCAAGCAATATTTGGAGGACTAAACTATGAAACATCTTTTAAGTATGCTTTCACTTTCAACTGAGGAGATTACAGAAATTCTCAATCTCGCTGACCAGTTGAAATATGAAAATAAAAACGGAATCAAGCATCATCGTCTTGAAGGACAGACTCTTGGTATGATTTTCCAAAAGTCATCAACAAGAACAAGAGTTTCTTTTGAAACAGGTATGTATCAGCTTGGTGGTCAGGCTCTTTTCCTTTCAAATCGTGACCTTCAAATCGGCCGTGGCGAACCAATTCAGGATACTGCACGAGTTCTTTCTCGTTACCTTGACGGTATTATGATTAGAACTTTCGAGCAGAGCGAAGTTGAAAACCTTGCAAAATATGGTTCTATTCCAATTATCAATGGTCTTACAGATTTCTGTCACCCTTGTCAGGTGTTAGCTGACCTTATGACAGTTCGTGAACACAGAGGTCACCTTGATGGACTTAAAATGACATATATCGGTGACGGTAACAATATGGCAAACTCACTTATCGTTGGTGGTCTTAAAATGGGTATGGACGTTACTATTGCTTGTCCTGAAAATTATGACCCTGATAAGCGTGTCCTTGACTTTGCAAAGGATTATAAGGGATTCGGTCTTTATCGTGACCCGGTTGAGGCTTGTGCAGGTGCAGATGTAATCTTCACAGACGTTTGGGCATCAATGGGACAGGAGCAAGAGGCATACGAAAGAAGACAGGTTTTCCAAGGAATCTATCAAATCAATGATACATTATTGGAAGCTGCAAATCCTGGTTGTATGGTACAGCATTGTCTTCCTGCACACCGTGGCGAAGAAATCACAGAAAAAGTATTTGAAGCACACGCAGACGAAATCTTCGACGAGGCAGAAAACAGACTCCACGCACAAAAAGCTGTAATGGTTGCATTAATGGAGAAAAAATAAATTGTTTGGTGGGAATATTCTCCCACCTTTTTTGTTTAAATTCTAATTTATCGAACTAAATTAAGAAAAGGTCGGTTAAACCGACCTTTTAATATTTTATTCTAAACCAACAAAGAACTCATCATAAGAACAGTTGTATATTTGTTTAAGTGCAACTATAACACTAATTGGAATATTCAATTCACAAGACTCATATTTTGCATAGGTTGAACGCATAACATCACAGGAACGCAGCTGTAAAAGAACGCAAAGCTTTTCTTGTGATAATTCTTTGCTTTCTCGCAAACGCTTTAAATTTGCACCCATATTTCTATTACGTCTGAGTTTTTGTTCCATAAATATCTCTCCAAGCATAAAATTTGACCAGTATTGGTTGCAACAATAGATGTTTTATGCCAGCTTTTTAATCATTTGAAACTAATTCCTCAACTTTAACGCCTAAAACCTTTGCTAAAACGATAAGTTCATAATCTGCAACAAATCGTGTTCCTTTCTCTAAACGGCTAATGCTATCTCGCTCAATATTAACACCTTCTACTTGAAGTCGTGCGGCAAGTTCATCTTGTGTAATGTCACTTTTCTTTCTAATTTCACGTACCTTTTTACCACAAATGTTCTTTTTACCATCAAAATTATATATCTTCAAATTCAACATCTCCAAGTCTATTATGTGCTAATAATGCACATTTTTCTTGACTTTAACACATTGAATCAATATAATTGTGTTAAAGATGCGAATTTGCAAAATAAAGGGTGAAATATTATGAAATGCGAAAATATTTTTTGTATATATCAAGAAAATGGTACTTGTAATAATGAAAATGAACCTAATATTGATTGGCGTGGACTTTGTAAGAATATGATACCTGTGAGAGTGACAAGAGAATCTCTTGATACTGAAAAAATGATTACAAAATTAAAAATGAAAGACGGAAAGCATTATTTTGACAAGGAATGTGGTCGAGTTACAATGACAAATGAAATGTTTACATATTTTGATTCAAAATTTAAATTGGAATAAACAAAAAACTAGGGACGATAGAAATATCGTCCCTTTTGTTTTTATTAATTACGAATTATGAATTACGCATTACAAATTTATTTAACCCATTTCTTAACAGCTGTTTCAACAAGTTCTACAACCTTGTCAACGATAACTTCGTCGCCATCCTGAAGGTTGAGAAGTGGCTCTCTTACGCCACCAAGGTCAAGTCCGGCTCTCTTTTTAAGAGCAGCTTTTGCTGTTGCATACATATTTCCCTTTGTTGAGCACATTGTGTAAATAACTTCGTTGATGTCGTCCTGCAATTTGTATGCTTCCTTAACGTCACCAGCCTTAATCATATTGTTAAGTGTAACGAAAAGTTCAGGCATAACACCATAAGTACCACCGATACCACCTTCGGCACCAATCATACGTCCACCGATAAACTGTTCATCAGGACCGTTGAAAATAACAACCTCACGATTGTTGAGTGCTGCCTGACGACGGAACATCTGAATGTCCTGAATAGGCATTGATGAATTTTTAACACCAATTACTCTTGGATTTTTAAGCATTTCTTCAAATAATGGCATTGTAAGCGCAACACCTGCAAGCTGAGGGATGTTATAAATAACATAATCTGTGTTTGGTGCTGCTGCTGAAATATCGTTCCAGTATTTTGCAATAGCCTTTTCAGGAAGACGGAAATAGATAGGTGGAATTGTAGCAATCGCATCAACTCCGAGAGCTTCAGCGTGACGAGCAAGCTCACAGCTGTCCTTTGTATTGTTACAAGCAACGTGAGCAATAATTGTAATTCTGCCCTTATTTGCTTCCATAACTGCTTCAAGTGTCTTTTTTCTGTCTTCAACACTAAGATATATACATTCACCTGATGAACCGCCAACATAAAGACCGTCAACACCTTTTTCGATAAGGAATTCAACTAAAGCCTTTGTGCCTTCAACAGAAACATCACCGTTTTCATCATAACAAGCATAGAATGCAGGGATAACACCCTTGTATTTTTCAAGACTCATTTTCATTAACCTCTTTCTTCAATTTCTTTCATCATCTGGTCAAGCATAATAAGACATCTTGGCACGTGGAAAGGTCCTTTAAATGTTGAACCGATACAAGCAGGGAGTGTAGGGTTACCGTCACGACGGAGATAACCATACCATTCGCCACAAGGAGCAGTTGCAAAACGGTCCTTTGTGTAGTTAAGCAACTGATTAAAGATTTTAAGATATTTCTCATCATTTGTATCTCTGTAAATCATCAATGCAGCAATAAGCGCTTCGTTATGTGGCCACCAGAGTTTCATATCATGCTCATAAGCCTCAGGTGGATTGCCGAGACAGTCGAAGAAATAGAGAATACCACCAAATTCCTTGTCCCAACCTTTTTCGAATGCCATATCAAAGATTTCAATAGCCTTTGCGTGTAATTCTTTATCACCTGTCTGGTTTGCTCTGTCCATAAGGAACCAACTACATTCAATATCGTGGCCCGGATTTACAACTCTGCCCTCTGTGATATTAAGACGAGGTGTACCGTCAAGAGAAACACTTTCAAGTGTGCAACCTAAATCCTTTTTAACGTGGTATTTGAAAATATCTTCAACACATTCGTCGGCACGTTTGTTGTAAAGTTCTGCATTCTCAGGGTCAACACGAAGCATAACAGATGTAACATTGAGAATAATCATTGGAATACCCAATGCTCTGCCTGTACGAGTTTCAGGGTCAGTCTTTGGACCTAAGCCTGTTGGGTCAGCCATACCGTGGTTGAGATTCCAATACATATCGTATGCTCTTCTTGCTCTCTCTAAATGCTCTTTTTCACCTGTAATACCATAATATTCGGCATTTGCGATGCAGTAGAAAGCCTCGGAATAGCAATATCTTCTCTGACGAAGTGGTTTACCATCTTCTGTAACTGTAAAATAAAGTCTGCCTTTGGCATTTTTGTTTACACAGTAATTTTCAAGAAAGTCAATACAACTTTTTGAAGCTTCAAGCCATTCGTCTTTCACACCATAAACGTGGCAGAGATAAGCAAAGGTCCAACCGCAACGTCCTTGCATCCAAACACTTTTATCAGTTGAAAAGACTTTACCATCTTTGTCAATGCAAGTGTAAACGCCACCGTGTACTTTATCCATACCGTTTTTAAGCCAGAAATCAGCAACGCTTTGGAGTTCGTCCTGAACCCATTGTCTTGCTTCTGTGAGATTCATAATAATCACCTCATGGATTGATTTTTAAACAAGAAAATTTTAGCACATAAAGTATGCTTTGTAAAGAAAATAAACAACAAAAGCCAAGTTAGGAACTTATAAAGGCATCAAAAAACTGCTTGTAATGCAAAATCTAAAAAAAGTTAAAAATATTTGTAAAAAGATGTTGACAAAACAAAAGTCTTATATTATAATAAGCAAGCCGTCAAAACGGCGGCGACATGGCGGCATAGCTTAGTTGGCTAGAGCGTCCGGTTCATACCCGGAAGGTCACAGGTTCAAGTCCCGTTGCCGCTACCAATATATGGCCCGGTGGTCAAGCGGTTAAGACACCGCCCTTTCACGGCGGTAACACGGGTTCGATTCCCGTCCGGGTCACCACGAATAACAGTCCACAAGTTGGGCTGTTATTTTTTTATTTGCTCATTGTTTAAAAATCGAACCCGAGAGGGTTTTTGCGTGAATATAAAGGAATAAGATAAATTATAATTTGTTGGGATGATAATTCGTAGGGGTCGGCGGTCTCACCTTCCGGTTCGGTCGGTGCTTCTGCTCCGCAGAGGTGTCCACCGGACACCCGCACCCTCGACGACCCGCCGTTGGTTTATTTATGCAGTTGGTTCGGGCTGTCGGGGACGCCAGCCCCTACAACG
>JAFYSE010000041.1 GCA_017546665.1 Clostridia bacterium
GTTCTTGCTCTTTCTAAAGTTTATGACCCTAAGGTTATCAGACTTGCTGCTGTTTTTGCAGTTGCACTTTCATTCTCACCTAAGTTCGCTGCAGTTATCAACTCACTTCCAACTGCAATCATCGGTGGTATTTCATTCGTTCTTTACGGTATGATTTCTGCTATTGGTGTTCGCAATGTTGTTGAATCAAAGGTTGACTTCACAAAGAGCCGTAACCTTATTGTTGCTGCTATCATCCTTGTTACTGCACTTGGTCTTTCTGCTGGTGCATCTTTCACAATTGGTGGCGTTACAATCACTCTTTCTGCTCTTGCTTGTGCTTCTCTTGCAGGTATTATCCTTAACGCAATTCTTCCTGGCAAGGATTATGAATTCACAGAAGATGAGCCAAAAGATACAGGCGTAAACTTCGCAGCAGGACAAAACTCAAAACGTCTTGAAAAAGAAGATAAATAAGTCTTAAATTATAAATTATCCCCGTAGTTTATTGCTACGGGGACTTTTTTGTGGTAAAATATTTACGGTGAATTTGTATGATTAAGAACGACAAGACAAAAGGAATTATATATATTATCATTTCTGCCTTTTTCTTTGCCCTTATGGGGCTTTTTGTGAAATTATCGGGAGATTTACCTATAATTCAGAAAAGCTTTTTTAGGAACGCGGTGGCGATGATTTTCGCCTTTGTTTTAATAACAAAGAATAAAGAATGGGCATTACCAAAGGGTAAAAACATAGGATTTTTGCTTATCAGAGCTATTGCTGGTACTGGTGGAATTCTCTGTAACTTTTATGCACTCAGCAATATGAATCTTGCAGATGCATCAATGCTTAATAAACTCTCCCCTTTCTTTGCGGTTATATTCTCATTATTTCTTCTTAAAGAGAAAGCAAATTTAAAACAGATTTTAGCTGTTGTTACCGCATTTATAGGTGCTTTGTTTGTTATGAAGCCATCTTTCTCGTTTGAGGCATTTCCCGCTTTTATGGGCTTTATAGGCGGTTTGGGGGCAGGACTTGCTTACGCCTGTGTAAGAAAACTTACTCAAAATGGATTTAAGGGAAACCTAATCATCTTCTATTTTTCGACCTTCTCCTGCGTTGTAACATTGCCTTGGCTTATCTTCGACTTCACACCAATGTCACCACAACAATGGCTTTATTTAATTCTCGCTGGACTTTCAGCAAGTGGTGGACAATACTTTATCACAACGGCATACAGTAAAGCACCGGCGAAAGAAATTTCAATTTATGACTATTCACAAATCATATTCACAACTCTTTTAAGCCTTATAGTATTCGGCGATTTGCCCGATGCATTGAGCTTGGTGGGATATGCAATAATCATTTCTGCAGCGTTATTCAATGCGTGGAATTCATTAAGAAAAACAAAACCCTGATGAATAAAATCATCAGGTTTTATTTTTTATAGTAATCTGTATTCTTGGCACATAAGCACTTGCAAGATAACCGAGGAAAGCACCGAGCGTATTATGGATAACATCGTCTGCTTCTGCTATGCCCAAGGAAAATATATATTGTATAAGTTCCAAGAAAAATGAAAATATAAGAGCAATAGAAACACATATTATCACGTGTTTTTTTGTTTTCAAAAAATCGAAGAAAAACAACCCAAAAGGGAAAAACAACAACACATTTGCTCTATTTGTAAAAAATGCCTCTGAATTTTTACCCATAAAATATTCAACATATGAAGACAATGGAATTAAGTCTAGATTTGCAGTAACACTTCCAACTTTTCTGCTTAACAAGACCTTATACAATACAACAATTGTATAAGCCATTATTAAAACTATATTGATTATATTCCAAAACTTTGTTGATTTATTAGAGATGTATTCCTTGGCCTTTAAATATACCCACGTACTCAAAAGAATAAATACTGCAAATTCAACGATTGAAAAACCATAGATATATCGACTAACAACATTAATTATATCCATATTTACGCCATATAAAATTCCTTGTACCACTCTGCAAAATTACGAATACCATCACGAAGTGATGTACTTGGTTTAAATCCAAAATCTGCTTCAAGCGATGACGTATCAGCAAATGTAATTGGCACGTCGCCCGCCTGCATTGGTACTAATTCTTTATGTGCTTCAAAGTCATAATCTTCTGGTAAAACTCCTGCACGAACCAACTCTTGCTGAAGAATATCAACAAAATCAAGAAGGTTTTCAGGGCTATTGTTACCAATATTATAAACCTTGTATGGTGGAATCGGCAAACCATCTTCACCTGTCACCTTTTCAGGTGCGTGCTGCATTACTCGTTTTACCCCTTCAACAATATCATCAACATAAGTAAAGTCACGTTTGCAATTACCGAAATTGAAAATCTGAATTTTTTCGCCCTTAATAAGCTTATTTGTGAAACCGAAATAAGCCATATCAGGACGACCTGCAGGACCGTAAACAGTAAAGAAACGAAGCCCTGTTGACGGAATATTATAGAGTTTTGAATATGCATGCGCTAATAGTTCATTGCTCTTTTTTGTTGCTGCATAAAGAGATACCGGGTTATCAACCTTATCATCTGTTGAATAAGGAATCTTTTTATTTGAGCCATAAACACTTGATGAAGAAGCATAAACAAGATGCTCAACAGGAAAATTACGGCATGCTTCTAAAATATTGTAAAAACCAATAAGATTGCTTTCAACGTAAACATCGGGATTTGTAATTGAATATCTTACACCCGCTTGTGCAGCCAAATTCACTACCACAGCCGGTGAATTCTCCTTAAAGATTTTAAAAATGAGCTCCTTATCGGCAATATTGCCTTTAATGAAAGTCCAGGTTGATTCGTGACATTCTTTAGCAAGGTTGTCAATTTCATTAAGTCTGTAATTTTTTATTGAAACATCGTAATAGTCATTCATATTATCGAGACCGATGATATGAACAGGGTTAACAGTTTTTAATAATTCCATAACAAGATTTGAACCAACAAAGCCTGCCGCACCTGTTATTAAAATTATTTTATTTTTCAAATCAACATTCTGCATCAGCATTTTGTTATCCCCTTATACTCATTCTGTACTTTTTCATAGCTTTTCAAATCGCCTATATCATATCTACTACCAGGCATTTCCATAGCATAAACATCAGTCTTCCGACATAACCAAGAAATATAACTACCCGGTGCATCTGTATTGCATCCCTCATTTATACCCTGCTGAACCTTTTGTGTATCTTCTGCAGTGTAATAATAGAACGGAGGGCAACACCAATTTGATGAGGGATTTTCGGGCTTTTCTGTCATATTGATAATTTTATCATTATCATCTAATTCAAGGACACCACATTTTACAAGTTTTGCTTTTAATGGCTCGAAATAGCGCATAACACAAGAACTCTGCTTGTCCATTGCATATTCAACAAATGCATTAAGACTGAAATCAAGAACATTATCCCCTGCAATCACAAGAACATCCTCATTAATACTCAATTTATCAATAGCAAACTGAATATCCTTAACTGCGCCAAGACGATTTTCGTTTGATGTTGTACCATCATCCAGAACAGTAATTTTGTATGACTTTTCTTTTGCCCAATCATCAAAATGATGAGCAAATTTATGGTTTGAAATCACAACATATTCATTGATTAGCTTTGACTTTTCTAAATCATCAATCAACCAATCAAGAATAGTTTTCTCGCCCACCTTTAAAAGTGGTTTAGGAAAGTTTTCAGTTAAAGGATAAAGTCTTGTGGCATAACCTGCCGCTAAAATTAAGCTTTTCATAAATTAACTCCATCTGCCGTTGTGCATATATGCATACTAAATTTACCTTTAAGGTGTGGAAATTCAGCAAGGTATTCTTTTTCTACTTTTTTTAGAATTGAACTTTCATAATCAGGATTTATAAGTGCCATACAACAGCCCTTAAAACCTGCTCCTGAAAATCTACCGCCATAGATACCCTCGGTTTTAGTCATAATATCGTAAAGCTTGATAAGCTCAGGTGATCCGGTTTCCCAATTCTCAATCGAGGACTTGCCGCTCTCAAAAGAAAGCTTGCCGAATTCTTCAATATCACCTTTGCGCCAAGCCTCTGCGCCTGCTAAAACTCTATGGTATTCAGAATACCAATGCTCTGCACGTTTTGCCCAATTGTATGGCAATTTATCTTTGTATTCAAGATAGACCTCATAAGGCACATCACGAAGATTAGTTTCTTCAAATTTGCCATATTCCATACCTGAAAGAGCCTTTAAAGCATATGCTGCACTACGACATTCATCAACTCTCATATTAAATTTTGAGCCCGCCAAAGAGCGTTCAAGACCTGAAAAGAATATTGCAATTTTATAAGGCTTCATCTGAGGTGAAGTTGGAATAAGCTCATAGCTATCGTCCTGCATGTCCATAAAAAGAAGGTGGTCTTTTTTACAATAAACCTCGCAGGATTGGTCCAACTTACCGCAAGCAACACCTACATACTTATTTTCTGCTTCTTGTGAAATCAAAATAAGCTCTTGTGTTGATAAGTTAATATTATTAAGACGACAAAGAGCGGAAAGGAATGTAATAATAACCGCTGCGGAGGATGAAAGCCCACCGATTGGCAATTCACCGTCTAAAACTGCACACATACCTATTCTCAATGGATAACGAGTATTAAGAGCTATTGTTGCGCCTCTTAAATGGTCTGCCCAGTCACCTTGTTTTTCTGTTGGTGTACTAGCAATATGCCACTGAGCACGTTTTGGAAACTGTAATGAAGAAATCTCAATTACGCCATTTTGTTTTGGCCCATAAGCAATATGAATTCCCTTATCAATAGCAAAGCCTGTTATTCTGCCTAACTGATGGTCTGAATGTGCACCTAAAGGACAAATACGATATGGTGTGAATGCGATATATTCTGCATCTTTTTTATAGGTGTTTGAAAAAGCACCAAGCACATTTTTTGCCGCGTTAGTTTCTGAATATTTTGTAATTGTTGCTTCCATTATGGCTCAACTCCTATTATGCAGATTTCTTTCTGCGTAAAACTTTATTTGAAAGTGATTTAACTTCTTTGAAATAGAACAAAAGATTAACAACAAGTGTTACAACAACACAAATAACGCCTACTTTTATTGCCATAAATATCCATGCAGTAAATGTAACTTCACTTAAGGAAATAAAGCTTGTTGCAAGAACAGAAACTAAAACCATTACTATGTCTGTAAAACAATGCAGGAAGAAAAATCTTGTTTTTCTGCCCATTATATTTTTCTTTAAATAGAAAACAAAATAAATTGTTCTGTAAAGCATTGCAACAGGCTTACCAATTGCAACACCAATTATACCAAATTTAATAACAAATACTACCGAAATCACAATATTGATAATTGCTTCTATAATTGCACTTGTCTGTGTCTGTTTATAATGACCGGCTGCGAGAACAACAATATTATAAGGCAGTCTTAAGCAATAGCAAGCCGTACCAAGAGTAGTAAGCACTGCAAATGCGGGCAAATAATAATTAACGTCTGTTACCTTGGCGGTATAAATCTGAATAAATGGTAAGATAAGGATACCCGTACAAGTAAACAACAATGTAACAATCGTATGAATAAGCCATTCAAAATGAGAGAAGAAATTATCAAGTGTTTCATGTTCTTCACGAGCAATCATATCACCTATTGTTGCCTGAACAGAATTTGTAAAGGTAGTTACAAGCAATTTAATACCATTTACAACACTATGATACACCTGATAGATTGAAACATTTTCAAGTGTTGAAAAAAGTGTTAATACAACAACATCAGTACTATTAAGAACAACTGATGCTAGATGTTGTGCAAGTCCATTCCATTTTTGTTTGATTGGCTCATCGTTAAACTTAATCTTCTTGTCAATATCATAATGTTTTTTAGCATAAGCAGTGAAAATTATAGGACGAAGCAAGAAAATAAGTGAAGTTATTAATTTCAATATAATTACATCTGCACCAATTACAGCCATTATGACTGTTGCAACTGCATTCAGTATAAGCATTACTGTTTGAACAGTAAACTGAATATACGCACACTGGTCGGCGTTAAGAAGCATCTGATATGTAATACCAAAATAATACTGTGCAAAGGTGCTAATTGAAATAACTAAAATAAGTACTGCCGTAAAGCCCCAATCGTATTGGTCTTTCACGGTCATTGGGTAAAAAATTACTAGTCCTGCAATATAAACAGCAAAAATATATGCAATTCTTTTAAAGAACTTTTCTGAAGACACAATAATTTTACTGATTTCAGTTTTATTTTTCTGTGCTAAAGGCTTATAAAGTGCAGACTGAACCACTGCACCAACACCAAGTTCTAAAAGTGTTATGAAATTTAAAAACTGTGCGATGGATGAAACAAGGCCATTTACCGCAGAACCATAGTATTCTATAAATATTTTCGGAACAATCAGACCACAAACAACGGACACAACCTGATATATTACCGAAGTTGAGGTGTTAAGCATTAACTTTTTACCTCTTGAAAGCATAAAACATCTTCCTTTACAGTTAATCAAGTTTAAGCAATTCTCCAACTTTTAAATCGTATTCCATAGGCTCAAAACGGCCATAGCCTGAACCGTGGAAGAATGTATATTCACCGAAATAAATTTTTCCGTTAATTTCATAAAAGTCAATACGGACAAATTTCATCCCCTGAGAAAGTTTTGCAGAAAGCTCTTTCATTTCTTCAAATTTTTCTGGTTTTTCTATAACCTTGCTTGAATTCTCATGGATATTTTCAAATTCAAGGTGATTAAACTCCATATCAAAAAAGTCAAATCTGCAATCATCACTTCTGTCCGTCGCAACAAACATTATTTCCGGCTTACCATCAAAACAGAAGAATTTATAGTCGTTGATAGCAGTCTCACCATCAGGAGCCATATGCTTTTCAGCGATAATTCTCGGCTTCAAACTTTTATACACAGGCTCAAAGCCCATATAATAATAATTTATTTTCATACAATGATTAAGCTTCTTTTTAGCTGCCTTAAAGTCAAAAGTTGCCTTATCATTACAAATAACAACACTTGCTGAATCGTGTGTGCATTTAAGCACAAACTTATCTGGCAATTTATCAAGGTCAATTTCAGAAACACTATCATAAACTGCAAGAGTTGGAATAATATATTCTTCCCCTAAAAGCTCTGCAACATACTTTTTAACTTCAAACTTATCAACAAGTTGGCTTTCCTTTGAATAGTCCCCGTTAAGCTTTAACCACTGCATCTTTTCGTTGAAAGTCTTTGGATTTTTTAAATCAGGCTCATAGCCAAGTCTTTCAACAAATTTGTCGTGGCAAAATTTTTCTGGACTGATAAAATGGCGACGCCAGTATTCAATTTTTTCTAAAAGATAACTTAAATTTTTATTCATAAATGAACCTTCTTATTTCATAACTTCGTTCAAAAGAATGCTTGCTTCCTGAAGTTTTGTTTTTAATGTTGATTTAAGTTTAAATTGTTCAATCAAGTATTTTACATCTCCAAGTTTGAACTTTTTGTTTCTAAGACGCACCAAAGCAACTCTTTTTGAGATGTTTTCTTTAAACACTTTCTTATCAACCAAACCTACTTTATTGTTTGCATCAATAAGTTTTTTACCCCAAGCTTCAACTGCACCCACGCTTGCAGAATTTGAAACACCCTTGATTGTAAGATGAGCTTCATACTCTGTTTCATTTGGTGTTAAACCGATTCGAGCTAATCTGCGTTTCATTACCATTTCTGCAGTTGTAACCTGCTCTAATTTAAACTGAGAAGTAATCTGTTTATCGTGAATACGGTAAAAAAGAAGAACCTCATTCATTACAGCGAGCTTACCGAATTCGCTACAACGCTCCCACATATCATAATCCTGACCTTTTTTTACATTGCCGTCATAGGTAAGACCATATTTATCAAGAAAAGCTTTTTTAATCATTACCGACGGATGACAAAGACCACTTGTGAAGAAAAGTTCTGCACGAAGCTCATCGTTCTTTGTTTCAACACAAGGGCTCATATAAATACTCTTTGAGCCAAATGAAACAACACCTGAACCGATAATATCAACATCAGTATTATCTTCAAAATAAGCTAACTGACGTTCAAATCTTGTCGGTACAGAAAAATCATCGGAGTCCATTCTCGCAATAAAGTCACCTTTTGCAACGCTGAGACCTTTATTAAGCGATTTTGTAAGACCAATTTGCTCTTCATTATGAATAAGAACAATGCGGTTGTCTTTTTTAGCTGCAAGTTCAAGCTTTTCAACGATTTCATCATTTGAGCCATCGTTTAAGATAATAAACTCGAAGTTTTTGTGTGTCTGATTGAGAATACTGTCGATAGCAACATCAAGATATTCAGGTACCTCATTATAAACACTCATAATAACAGAAATCATTTTACTCATATTTTTATCCTTTCAATTTAAGCAACAATGGCATAAAGATTCTATAAAGATTAGGGAAATATGAAACAAACATACCGATAAGACGGTTTCTCTTTGACAAATATCGATTCGTCTTAAGTTTATCCCTATGTTTTTTTAATTCCTTCGCTGCGGTATTATAAACCATTACTGCGTCATCATTGCGGCTATTTGCCATATTAAGAACAGCACTATTGCAAAGAATAACATTGCAATATAAATACTGGTAATTTACTTCTTCAGATAAAGATGCGAATTCCTTTTTATTATCCATTGTTTCTTTAACATATTTTACATGGTTAAGCCAATGAAGAACACGAAGTCTCATAGTTGAAGTTGTGTTACTTCCCTCACGCTTTACATAATGATAAAACGGCTTATCGGTAACCGCAATTTTATCTTGCCTAATAAACACTTCAAAATTGAAAATATAATCTTCATTCGTTTCGTTTAATGGAAATTTGCACTCCTCAAAAACTGACTTGTGATAAAGTGAGGTACAGGCACTGTGGTTACTTCCTAAAAAGAAATAGTGAAGAAATTCCGTATTGGTAAGTACTTTATCACCAACAATCTCATCAGGTCGTGAAACCTTTTTGTTATTTTCAATTACCATCCCGCAAAGAGCAACCTTTACTTCTTTTTCTTCAACCATGGAATAAAGTGTAGACAGCATATTACTTTCAATAACATCATCACTATCAACGAAAGAAATATATTTTCCTTTTGCTTCTTGAACACCACGATTTCTTGCACCTGCAGAACCACAATTCTGCTGATGAATTACACGGATATTATTATATTCCTTTGATATTTCATCACATAAAGCAGAAGATAAATTATCTGTTGAGCCATCGTCAACCAGTAATATTTCAATATTCTGATAATCTTGTTCTAAGATGCTGTTAACACAATCTCGTAAATACTCACCCGTGTTATATACAGGAACAACAACCGAAATTAAATCATTCATAATATATCTCCTTAGATATGCCCAAAAATAAATCTATACGGTAATAAACCTGAGTCATTTGGCAAAAGGATTAACATATGTCCAAAATATGCTATATATATCAAACCTCGCGCAAAACCCTTTGAGTCATTTTTAAATACTTTGACAAACTCTGGTACGAGAAGGGGTAATGCCACATTAAAATATGTTGCAAACCTAGCCATAATCGTCAATCTATTACCACATAACAAGAAAATCAAATTCATTACACACATATTTATAATGAAATCAATATGCTTATTGTTTGATTTCAAAGTTGGATAAAATACAAACGATAAAAATACCGGTACTGCGGCAACAACTATTCTTATAAAATTAACCCCGGCTCTCAGTTCTTCAAAGTCCGCATAGTCTTCGGCCATTTTTGACTGTCCAATACTATCAAGAAAATCAATAATAGTTGTCCAAAGACCTGGAAGGAATATTATAAGAACAACAATCAATAAACATACAAAGATAAAAGGTTTCTTCCAAGGCTTTAATTTGCAAATCAAGATAAATGGAATTACCAATAATGCTGTGGAATGGAAGGTATAAGCTATTGCAGCAATAGCAATAAATTTCCACCAATTTTTTCGTTCATATAGAAAAGGGAAAGCAAGAAATAACAAACTAACCGCAACAGACTGTCGCATTCCATTATACGGCCATGTGTAAAGACACATTAAAATATACAAAGCATAGGTCATAGTATAATCACTACTAAACCTTCTGTATGTTAGCACAACAGGAATGTATATAAGTGCACCTAACAATATACAATAAAGGAAAAAGTTGGTAAATACATATTGACCAACAAACGCTGTGAAAACGTCAAATCCCCAGTCTCTACCGCCTACAAGGTCTGGAATATTCATAGCGAGAAGTTTACCAAACCTTAAAAAATAGTTTGGATAGTCGGTTCCTACATTCCATCTTGCTGCAAAAAAGAAAATCAAAATAGCACAAATAATTACTGTTGTTAAGAGTGACGGAATCTTTCTTTTTTCAATACATTGCCCTAAACGCACAGGTTTCTCGATGGCAGAATTTTGACCCAAAGCACTGACAAACATTACCGACAATAAAATTGTAATATAAACAGCCATATAATTCCTCCTCGTCAATAATTTTTCTAAACAATTATTTTAAAACCTGTTTAATCTTTAAAAGTAATTTTCCTGGAATTAAGCCCACAATCAATGGTTTTAAAACAAATACATATGAATAAATCGGCATATGCATTGTTTTAAATCCTTTAAACTTTACAACCGCTTCTTTAATTCGGTTGATATACTTACGCCTAGCAATACTAGCATTGTCCTGACGCACATAATACAAAGGTTCGTCAATATTGTGAATCACTGCACCATTAGCAGTCATTCGCATATACAAGTCTGTATCCTCGCATCTTGTTGTTTCCCAAGCAACTCGATAACCACCAACAGCCTCAAGACTTGACTTTTTCATAATTGTTGACGCATGAGCTACAACGCTACCATGAATAAAATCCATTTTCTGGGGCTGTAACTTTCTTGGATGAATGATACCGTGTTCACCATCTTCATCAAATGACATCATTGCCGTGCCTACTACATCAACTTCAGGATGCTGAGTTACATAATTGTACAATATTTCAAATCTGTCTGGGCGAGCATAGTCATCTGCATCCATTCTGACAACATAATCTGCTGAAGCAGCTGCAAGGCTGGAATTCAACGCTACACGCAAACCACCATTTGTTTCGTTATGTACAAGGACAAATCTTTCATCATCCCCATACTCTGTTGTAAGAAATTCCCAGGTATCATCTGGGGAGCCATCATCACAAATAACAAACTCCCACTCTTTGAAAGTCTGGTTTTTAATTGAGTCTATTGCATAACGGACCATATCTTTGTCCTTTGAAGTGTAAATTCCCATTATAACTGAAATTTTTGGATTAGTGCTCATAACTTTCACCAACTATCTTTATTATGAATTACCTTTAGGCATAATTAGATTAATTATATACTATTAGACATAATAGATTATAACACAAGGTGTATCGATTTTGCAAGGAATTTATGCTAATAATACTCATATTTATTAATAATTTATTGGCAAATATAGTATATTTACAATGTTGACTTTGAATTTTGATTTGTATATAATAAATTAGAGATTTTTGAAAGGAGAAAATGCTATGATGCTAGACCTTGAAAGTCGTGTCTTACTCTCACTTATCGCAAAGACATCTTTTGGCAAGGATATACCTTTTTTACATGGTGACGAAAAAATTGAAGATGCCAACTGGGAAAAGGTTTATACTGAAAGTGTTCAGCAAACAGTTGCACTTTTTGCAGCAAGTGCGATTTCTCCTTATAAAAATGTTATTCCTGATGAGGTTTTTGGCAAGTGGTTAGCCTTTAGCGGAAGAACTTTCACAACAAATATGTTCGTGGCGAATTATCAAAATGAGCTTGTGAAGTATTTGGATAAAAATGAATACAAGTATATAATCTTAAAAGGTCTTTCTTCTGCCTATTATTACGAAAATCCTGATATGAGAATGTTGGGTGATGTAGATTTTCTCATCGAAGGTCACAAGAAGGATGAAATCTCCCAGAACATTCAAAATGATTTAAAATATAGCTTACACAATGATTTGGACCATATTTGCCACGTTACAATGTTGCGTGGTCGTGCTGCTATTGAAATGCACTTTGAAATTCCGGGTATCCCCTATGGTGATAAAGGCGAATACGTGCGAAACTTCATCAAAAACATTCTTGAAGATACTCAAAAAGTTACCCTTGATGGATGCGAATTCACAGCACCTTCCCATCTCTACCACGGAATTATTATTCTTTTGCATATGCTCCATCACATGTCGGCTGAAGGTCTTGGACTTCGCCACCTTTGCGACTGGGGTGCTTTTGTAAACAAAACTGCAAATATGGATTTTTGGGAAACTGACTTTGTCCCCTTCTTGAAAAAAATCAACCTTCTTACCTATGCAAGTGCAATGGCTTCAATATGCAAAAAATATATGGGTATTGATATGCCGAACTGCATGCCCGTTGCTGACGACTCACTTTGTGAAGATATGATGAATGAAATTTTACAAAGTGGTAATTTTGGTAACAAGGACGAGCAATATCAGAAGAGTGGACTTCTTGTTTCTGAACACGGTAAAGGTGGCACTAACAAATCAATCTTCTCAGTTTTATTAGGACAATTAGACTCAGCGGTAAAACTTCATTGGCCTTGGCTTAAGAAGTGGAAAATCTTGTTACCTTTTGCTTATGTCTATTTTGCATTAAGGTATTACTGTAGAGTTTTAATGGGTAAACGTCCTTCACTCACCTCTTTAATGCCTGAGGCGAACAGACGCAAGGAATTATATAAAAAGTTAGAGATTTATGAGGATACGGAATGAACGAAAATACTAAAAAAGTAGCACTCAAAGAACTTTATCCCATTATAAAAGAACAGCTTGATAAAGGCGGAACTGTTAAAATCCCCATTACAGGAACAAGTATGCTACCCCTACTCGTTCAGGGTAGAGATTTTGTAGTATTAAAGTCTTGTGAAAAAGCAGAAATCAATGATATAATCTTCTATCGTCGTGACAATGGTCAGTTTGTATTACATCGAATCATTGGAATTGACGAAAACGGGTATATCCTTTGTGGAGATAATCAATGGGTTAAGGAACACGGCATAAAAGACAAGAATATTATTGGTGTTGTAACTGAAATTCATAGGAACGGCAAAGTATTTGGTGTTAACGATAAGAGTTATGTTAAATATTACAAATGTTGGCTTAAACTTTTCCCCATAAGAAAACCTTTAATTAAAGTACTTGTAGTTTTAAGAGCTATAAAAAGAAAAATGAGCAGTAGATAATCTACTGCTCTTATTTTTTTAATATTTACGCCAAACCATTTTGTCAACAACGCCTGTATATGACTGAATGAGTTTAACAACCTTTGTTGAAACATTTTCGTCAACATAATCAGGTACAGGAATACCAAGTTCACTATCAAGGTTGAGTTGCACCGCTGTATCTATTGCCTGAAGGAGTGTTTTTTCATCAATACCTGCAAGTACAAAGCAAGCCTTATCAAGTGCCTCTGGACGTTCTGTTGATGTACGGATACAAACAGCTGGGAAAGGTTTTCCAACTGATGTAAAAAATGAACTTTCTTCAGGAAGAGTACCACTATCAGAAACTACTGCAAAAGCATTCATCTGCAAGCAGTTATAGTCGTGGAAACCAAGAGGCTCATGCTGAATAACACAGCTATCAAGTTTAAATCCACTTTCTGCAAGTCTCTTTTTACTTCTTGGATGGCAAGAATAAAGAATTGGCATATCGTACTTTTCAGCAGTCTTATTAATTGCATTGAAAAGTGATAAGAAGTTCTTTTCTGTGTCAATATTTTCTTCTCTATGTGCTGAAAGAAGGATGTATTTACCCTTTTCAAGACCAAGCTTTGAATGAATATCACTTGCTTCAATCTTCTCGAGATTATTATGAAGAACCTCTGCCATTGGTGAGCCTGTTACATAAACCCTTTCCTTGGGAAGGCCACATTCGTGAAGATATTTTCTTGCGTGTTCAGAGTAAGCAAGGTTAACATCTGAAATAATGTCAACAATTCTTCTGTTTGTTTCTTCAGGAAGACATTCATCCTTACAACGGTTACCTGCTTCCATATGGAAAATTGGAATATGAAGTCTTTTCGCTGCAATAGCAGAAAGACAAGAGTTTGTATCACCAAGAATAAGTAATGCATCAGGCTTAATCTGATTCATAAGCTTATATGAACAGTTAATGATATTACCAACTGTTGAGCCAAGGTCATCGCCTACTGCATCCATATATACTTCAGGGTCCTGAAGTTCAAGGTCTTTAAAGAAAACGCCGTTAAGGTTATAGTCATAATTTTGACCGGTATGTGCTAAAATGCAATCAAAATACTGACGGCTCTTATTAATAACTGCAGCAAGACGAATGATTTCAGGACGAGTACCAACGATAATCAAAAGCTTTAATTTGCCGTTATCTCGAAATTTAATATCTGAATAATCTAATTTCATAATTTATACCACCTCGAAAAAAGTATCAGGATGTGATGGGTCAAACTGTTCATTAGCCCACATAACTGTAACTAAGTTTTCAGTTTCACTCAAATTAATGATGTTATGTGTATATCCAGGAAGCATATGGATTGCCTGAATCCTATCCCCTGTAACTTCATAATTCAACACTTCATCACTATCAATTTTTCTCATTTGAATAAGTCCATGGCCACTTACAACAATGAAGAATTCCCATTTTGTATGGTGCCAATGCTGACCTTTTGTTATACCTGGTTTTGAGATATTAACACTAAACTGACCACATTTTTCAGTCTTTAAAAGTTCAGTAAATGAGCCTCTGTCATCACAATTCATCTTCAAATCAAAAATTGCTTTTTCCTTTGGAAGATATGAAAGATAAGTTGAATAAAGTTTTTTCGCAAATGAGTTATAAGGAATTTCAGGCATCAAGAGAGTTTGTGGTTGATTCTTAAAGGCATCAAGAAGTTCAACAATTTCACCCAAAGTCACCTTATGTGTGATTGGAGCTGCACAATACTTTCCATTCTCACACAAAACTGTATCAATGCCCTGGAATTCACAATGATGCTCTTTACCCTCAATAGCAGCAAACATTTCATCAATTAAATCATCAATATACAAAAGTTCAAGTTGAACTGCCGGGTCACTTACTGTAATTTCCAAGTCATTTGCTATATTGTTGCAAAATGTAGCCACAGCACTATTGTAATTCGGTCTGCACCATTTACCGAAAAGATTAGGAAAACGATAAACAAGCACCTTTGCACCTGTTTTCTCTGAGTACTCAAAGAAGAGGTCCTCCCCTGCTTTTTTACTTCTGCCGTAATCGCTATCATATCTGCCAACAAGTGTTGCCTGAATTGATGATGATAACACAACAGGACAAGTATTGTTATACTTTTTGAGGGTGTCAAGAAGTGTTGATGCAAAGCCAAAATTACCCTGCATAAACTCATCTGTATTCTGTGGGCGATTCACACCTGCAAGATTGAACACAAAATCAGCATTTTTACATGCCTCTTCTAAAAGTTCACCAGAAGAATCAATATCATAGGAATAAATTTCTTCGATAGTGATTTCAGGATGAGTTCTATCCTTACCGTCTTTAATGTTTTTTAAAGCTGCAACAAGGTTTTTACCAACAAAACCATTTGCACCTGTAACGAGAATTTTCATTTTTTATTTCTCCCAATCTGCAAGAACATCCTGGATATACTGAAGTGAAAGTAATTTTTCTTTTACTTCTTCAACAGTCATAAGACTTGTATTATTTGAGTCAAACTCTGAAAGCTGAATGCGTTCAACATCGCCGTCTTTAAAATACTTATCATAGTTAAGTCCACGCTTATCTGCAGGAACACGATAGAAATCACCCATATCAATA
Organism: Clostridia bacterium; assembly: GCA_017546665.1. GTDB lineage: Bacteria > Bacillota > Clostridia > Oscillospirales > Acutalibacteraceae > Fimenecus. The sequence goes on from JAFYSE010000041.1 coordinate 15,925, forward strand.
GCATTTGCACACTCTTCATTTGTAAGAAGTGTTTCAAACATTTTTTCACCATGACGGATACCGATTACGCGGATTTCTGTTTCAGGATTAAAGAGTTCTGCAACTGCTTTTGCAAGAACCTCAATAGTACAAGCTGGAGCCTTCTGAACAAGAATATCTCCGCTTTCACCATTTTCAAACGCAAAGAGGACAAGGTCAACAGCTTCTTCAAGGCTCATTACAAAACGAGTCATTTCAGGTGCTGTAATTGTAATTGGGTTACCTGCTCTAATCTGGTCAATCCAAAGTGGTACAACTGAACCACGTGAACAAAGAACATTACCATAACGAGTACAGCAAATTTTTGTTTTTTCAGGAGAAACTGTTCTTGATTTAGCAACAACTACCTTTTCCATCATTGCCTTTGAAGTACCCATAGCGTTTACAGGGTATGCTGCCTTATCTGTTGAAAGACAAATAACAGTCTTTACACCTGCTTCAATTGCAGCTGTAAGAACATTGTCTGTACCAAGTACATTAGTTTTTACTGCCTCAACAGGGAAGAATTCACATGATGGAACCTGTTTAAGAGCTGCTGCATGGAAAATATAGTCAACACCATACATTGCATTCTTAACTGATGCAAGGTCACGAACATCACCAATGTAGAACTTGAGCTTGTGAGCTACCTCAGGATGCGTTACCTGAAATTCGTGACGCATATCATCCTGTTTCTTCTCATCACGTGAGAAAACTCGAATTTCACCGATGTCAGATTCCAAAAATCTTTTGAGAACTGTGTTACCAAATGAACCTGTACCACCGGTAATCATTAATGTTTTATCTTTAAAAATACTCATAACATTCACTCCTATTATTTTAAAGTGGCATATTTCCGTGCTTTTTACATGGTCTTTCCACATTTTTTGTTTTTAACATATCAAATGCTTTTATAATTCTGTCTCTTGAATCTTCTGGCATTATTATTTCATCAACATATCCATGTGCTGCTGCTATATATGGATTCATAAACTTATCTTCATACTCACAGATAAGCCTTTCACGCTCTGCTTGTTTATCCTGTGCAACTTCAATCTGGCGTCTAAATATTATATCGACTGCACCCTCGGCACCCATAACTGCCATTTGTGCAATAGGCCATGCAAACACAATATCTGCACCCATATTTTTACTGTTCATGGCAATATATGCACCACCATAGGCCTTACGAGTTATAAGGCTTATTTTTGGCACAGTAGCTTCTGAATAAGCATAAAGCACCTTTGCACCATGTCTTATAATTCCCTGATGCTCTTGGCTTTTACCCGGAAGGAATCCTGTTACGTCAACAAGGGATAAAATCGGGATATTGAAGCAGTCGCAAAATCTTATAAATCTTGCTGCTTTATCTGAAGAATTGCAATCAATTGAACCACCTAAATGATTGGGTTGGTTTGCAACAATACCGATGCACTCACCATTCAATCTTGCAAAGCCTACAACCATATTTTTCGCAAATTCCTTTTGGACTTCAAAGAATGAATCGTCATCAATAAGATTATCAATAAGTTGTTTTACATTATAAGTTTTACGCTGATTATCAGAAATAATTTCTTGCAAATCATCGCCCTGTTTACTGTAGTTAAAAGTTTCTGCCTTGGGTTTTTCTTCAAAATTCTGTGGAAGATATGAAAGCAACTCTCTTACACCAAGCAAACATTTTTCGTCGTTATCATAAACAAAATGATTAACACCACTCTTATTCATATGAACATCAGCAGAACCTAATTCTTTTTGTGTAACTTCTTCACCTGTCACTGCCTTTACAACCTGCGGACCAGTAATAAACATATAACTTGAGTCTCTGCTCATAAAGATAAAGTCACTTATTGCAGGTGAATAACACGCACCACCCGCACAAGGGCCTAAAATTACGGAAATTTGAGGAACAACACCGGACATTTTGGTATTCCTGTAAAATATACCACTATATCCACTCAACGAACAGATTCCCTCTTCTATTCTTGCACCACCGCTATCATTTATACTAATAAATGGTGCTCCTGTTTCATATGCCATATCCATAATACGACAAATTTTTAAAGAATGGTATTCACCAAGTGTTCCACCAATAACAGTAAAATCCTCACTTGATGCAAAGGCTATTCTTCCGTTGATTTTACCATATCCTGTTACAACACCATCACCGGGAACTTTTTTATCTTCAAGTCCAAAATCAGTGATTCTTGATTCAATAAGACCACCAACTTCAACGAAAGTACCCTCATCAAACAATATTTCCAATCTTTCACGAGCGATTAATTTCCCACTTGCGTGTTGTTTTTCTATTCTTTTAGCTCCGCCCCCATTTTTGGAAGCATTCAATTTTTCATTAAGGCGATTTACTACAGATTCATTCCACATAATTTATCTCCTTATTTTCTTTAAAATACCTTTAACAAGACTCTTTTCATATGTATCCAAGCCAATTAGCAATACACATATTCCATATATACCAACATATAAACACCCTTTAATTATAAATCCGAGCCAATCACCAACTGGTATGAAATTTATAACTATGCCTATAGCAAGAGAAATAATCAATGCTGGCAGAACACCTTTAAACAAGTTTTTGAAATATCTAAACATATTTATACCAACTTTTTTATGGTAATAAATATTGGATAGTATGTTATTTCCTATAATAAAACTGATACAAGAGCCGATTGCTGTACCATAAAGTGGGAACACCTGTGTCAAACTAATAGAAAGTACAATATGCACAACTGCAACACCAGTCAAAATAAGTGACCTTGTAGCCTGAAGGTTTTTTGCCTTCATAACATTAAATATCGTTCCTTCAACAGATTCTAAAATCTGTGGTGTAATTGTCAAAAGAGCTACTATATAAATAGACCTTGCATCATATTGCGGAGCCCAAAGTGAAGCAAACTGCTTACCCAAAATTATAAATCCGCCAATTAACGGAGAAAGAATATGAAACTGCAAACGGCTATATTTAACACAGCAATCTGTAGTTTCTTCCACAGAGGCATCTGCAAAAACCACCTGACTAATCTTGGGAAGTGTTATACTACATATTACATTACCAAGGGAATTAAACAAACTATAAAGTTGTGATACAACACCATAAAGTGCCACATATTCCAGACAAGAATATCTTCCCAAAACCAATCTATCAATACCTACATTTACTTGTGTAATGATAATTTGCAAGAAAACAAAAAATGAAAAGGAGAAAAGTGCTTTTAACAGATGATTATCCCATTTACCATTGATAATTGGAACTTTTAACGCATATTTGCAATATACAATATCAAAGACTACTATGAATACTGTTACGAGAAAATCAGAAATAACAACAGCCATAGCACCGATATCGAATTGTAATAAGACAATCATCACAACAACTCTAAAAAGTTGTCGAGCAATATAAATTCCCTTGGTCACAATATATTTTTCGTGTGCAGTCTGTACACCAGTTAAAGCGTGGCTTACAAGGCTTATACTAGTTGTTACACCCATTATGAGAAATAGTTGTCTAGCATATTCTATGTTATCGGCAGTGATGGATTCTTGAAACAATGTTTCGAGATTTAATGATACAATCCATACTATCAAAAATGCAACCAAACCGAATAAACTATATATCTTAACACACATCGTAATGACTATGTTAACTTTTTCTTTGTCACCTTCAGTCCTGTACTTAAGAATAAATCTAGTCAGTGTACTTCCTAAACCAAAGTCAAGAAGTGCAATATAACCAATCGCTGCATATAGTAGTTGGTATAAACCGTATTCAATTTGTCCAAGTGATGAAATCATATATGGAGTAAAAAGAATACCGACTATAGATGATATAAAAATACTTAAATAAGACAGGATAAAACCTGCACCTCTTTGACTTCGCATAATCAACTCAATTCTTTTCCTTAATAGAATTGAAAATGAATTCTTCTGATGAAGACTTGCATTTTCTTATTTTTTCAGTGAAATCTACACTAAATATTTTCTCAGACAATAATTCTGCAACTTTATCGGAGTTTTCTAAATCTGGCCATAGATAAAAATCATTGCCTATCATTTCAGAAAACTTTACAAGTTTATCCGACCAAACAATAGGAACAACCGGAATATTCAATGAGGTTGCAATTATTAGAGCATGCAATCTATGAGCTGCTATTGCCTTAAATTGCGATATTTGTTCAACTAACTCCTCTGCACTTTCTGCTGGAATCAAAAGATGGTCATCAATCGAGTAACCATACTGGGTCAAAAAAGTATATGCCATATGACAATCCTTTGCCCCACCGTTAGTAAATATTTTCCACCTTTGACCTTTTTCATCAAGTTTTTTGGTTATACCATACCAAAAGTCAAACAAAGATTGCACCGTTATACTTTCAGCACGCTTATCCTCAGAAACAATTGATTTGTACGCTTCAAGTGATATTGTACCAATTCCTACAACATCATTATTTTGCTTTTTAATGTTAAATGTTTCTGCTGACCATATACCTGGGTCCGAAATTTGTTTTTTAAAATCCACACGAGATGTTATTCTAGGAACATCCTCAATATGGTCTCTTGTTGAAAAAGCAACAACTTCTTTTTTTGCAAGAAAACGTTTGGTTAATAACCTACTTAACGTAAATGATGAGCACTTTTCAATCCCTACTGCATTGAAAATCACCCTGCCACTATTCTTTTGGGCAACAGATACAATTTCGTTTAGTCTAAGCGCATAGAACAACGAACGCGACAACAAAGCACCGCCTGCAACCAAAAAGACATTATCTTCATTATTCTCGACAACAGACATCAAACGATTACGGAACAGCTTTTTTTCTTGGATAATCCACTTAATAAACGAGCGGAAATTTGCACTTGTATATTGCCAAGAAATCTCTTTAACACTTTTTTCTTGTTTAAATGTTGATAGTGGCAATTCACACATTTTTTCCTTAATTGTTGCCTTTTGTATTGTTCTACCAGCAATATCAAAAACTTTTACACTATTAATTTGTGACATTTTATTCCTTGCGCAATTTACAACATACTCTGCGCTAAACGTTAAAATGGGGTCACCCAGATTCGTTGAAGAAGTATCCCCAATTACAATTATATTCATTTAACAACACCCAATCAAAGTGCATCAATTTTCCAAATAGGAATATACTCTATATTTTCATCTTTACTAACAACATGAATTGGCAAGCCTAATTTTGAATTATAGAAATTCTTCTTTTCACTTCTGTAAAAGAATATCCCAAAAGGTGCTTTTTGAAAAATTTCGGCAAATTCTCTTTCCACACAAGCAACAACCCTATAGCACAACGGTTTACTCATCTTTCTTACAAGAAAAAAATCATTTCCCTTTTTAACATACATAAGTCCATTGTCAGTGGGCACCCACCACTCTGCATACTGCTTGTCCATTTTTACGGGGTGCTCTTCAAAATAGTTTTTCTTATTGAATATTGCAAAATCATATTTCTTTACAAGATGCCAACCCATTTTCATATATCCTGGATAAGAATTCTGATTTGGGAAATTATAAACAAGTGCATCTTCCGGAAGCATTGCTACTGAACGCTTTGTCATTTCGGTAAAAACACCTTTTCCACGACAAGCTTCAGTTACACAAGTATCCCCCGGTTGATAAGATTCTCTACCATCAATATCATTACGCCATAAACCACGGGCTGCTGAAGGTACGTCATCAATATAAACAACTTCCACAACAGATTTGCCGTAAATATTATCAATATATTTTTTCTTGAAAAGTCCTTTTGTATACCCGTTTTTGAAAACCTCATTTTCTACTACAATAAAATCTTCAATAAATTTTTCATCTACCTCGTCAGACCAACGACAATCATAAATTATTTCTGTTGACATTTTATTTACCTCTTATTAAATTAAAAGCATTATAGTTACCCTTAAGTTTGTTGATAAAAGTCTTAAAAGGTTCATCGTTATTTATTGAACTTCGTCCAAAAATAATCTTTCCACTTTGTTCATATGAAAACATAAGGTCAGATGTGTATATTCTCTTATAAATAGTGTCATTTACCAAATAGTCATTTGACTCTTTTGTATATTGTCCATAAGGATAACAGAAATCTATTGGTTCATAGCCTAATTCTTCATAAAATTTCTTATTTGCCAAATCAAACTCTATTTCCTTATTAACTTCGGCAATGTTTTGAACTGAAACATGAGAATATGTATGTGCACCAAATCCCACAAGTCCACTCTCATGCATTTCTCTTACCATATCCCATGTGAGATAATCAGGATTATTTCCAATCTCGCTAACAGCAAGATAAATATTGTACTTAATATTTTTTTCTTTCATAAACTCAAATATTTCCTTGTAGTTTGAAAGCCATCCATCATCAAATGTAATAAGTACAGATTTTGATTGAAAAGAAATATCTGCACCATTATCCAACTCATCAAAAGTATATGTGTTATATCCGTTTTCTACAATATAGTTCATATGTATTTTAAAAATGTCTATATTGGTATATTGAGCTCCACCACCATTGCCTTTAACAATATCGTGATAGTAAATAACATTTATGTACTTGTTCTTATTCTTAAGCAATGTACCAGTTATAGGAAGCATGCTATTATAAATCATTCTTTTTATAATATTCACTAACGAACACCCTCCTCATCGTTAAGTCGAAGTAAAAACGGAACCATAACAAAGAATGCAAAGAAAACTGAAAGAGAAGTAATTATGTTTTTCAAAAATACAAGCATTATAAACTCTATAGTACATGTTATAATTGCCGCCTTGTTTTTCCCATAATTACAATTATACTTTAGTCTTTTAAAATTGTAATAAATGGTAAGCAAAAATGGTACAAAACCAATAAAACCAGCTAGACCAAGAATGTCTATTGCTGTCGCATGTCCACCTATACTAGTGGTTGATTTTAACAATTTACCAAAGACCGGGCTTTCCAAAAAGGCTTGTAGCGATTTTGTATAAAGGTCTGTTCTTCCCAAGACAGAACCAGTTGCAACTCCACCTGAAAGGGTTTCTGCCAAATCATGAAGTTTTCCAACCCATGTACCACTTACATTTTCCGCCAAAGTGTTCAAAAACATTACATCAAGTTTCGGTAGCCTTATAAAAAGTACAAAAAGAATTACTAATAAAACCACAATTATTCTTGTGTTAGGTTTCATACTTAACACGAAGAATACAATTGTAGCAACTATTGTTAACAACAAAGCTGTCGCAAATTGTGAAACAATTATTATATAAGCAACCATTAATGTACAAATTATGTAAAACCATTTACTCTTACTTCTCACTGGTGCATCTTTGCATTTTTGCAAAAGAATAGGAAATATAAGTGCCATACCATAAACCATTGCATAGTCAGGTGTACCAAAAAGAATTTCTTCTTCACCCCAAACCTCCATAGTTTCTCTTGCACGGATTGCATCGGGATAAATACGTACTGCTCTAATAGTGAAAAAGGTATTAGAAACAACAATCAAACCCAAAATGATTTTAAATAACTTTGTATCCTTTAAATCACAGAAATCCACGAAGAACATACACGGAATTACAGAAACAAAAAGCCTAATAAAGAAAATGGCATGTCCGTCCATAGTAAATAAAAGAAAGGTAACATTTTGATATATGTGGTAAAAATAACCATATATCACAATCATAATTATAGACCAAATAATAAAGAAGACGTATTCTAATATAACCATCTTCAAAACATTGCTACGATGGTTTTTTATTATGATAAAGAAGTTTAATATAAAGACACCAACGCAGGATAAAGCAAAAATTGATGAGTTCATTGGCATAGAAGACCACAATGCCCATTCCAAATTAAAGGTAATTAAACAAAAACAGATTATTTGTAAAATATTTACTATATTGCTCTTTTTCTGCATTTTTTAACCTCCTTTAAAATGATTATGATTTTCAAGTTCTACTTTTCCTTATCCTCTTTCTGAATTTTCAGCAACATTGGTGCTAAAACAAAAAATGAAAAAAAGATTGCAAACGAAGTTATAATATTTTTGAGAAATATTAGTATAATAAACTCTACCGTACAAGCAATAATAGCAGCTCGGTTTTTTGCATAGTTGCAAGTGTATTTCATCCTCTTGTATTGAAACAAAACGGTAAACATCAAAGGTATGAATCCAACAATTCCCACAAGTGCAAGTGTATCAATCGCCGTTGCATGACCACCAATACTACTTGTCTGTTTGGATAGTTTGCCAAATAAAGGACTTTCTGAAAAGGCTTGGATTGATTTGCTGTACAAATCAGTTCTGCTCAATACAGAACCCATAAAATCACCTTTTGACAACGAATCAGCCATATCCTGCAGTTTAACCGACCAAGTACCATCAACTTTATCTGAAAGAGAACTTAAAATTAAAGAATCTATTCCAAAAATGTGAACAAACAAAAGAACTGTGATAATCACAAAAAGGAAAACAACTTTGGTATTTCCTTTTAAGTAAAAAAACAAAAATACAATAGTACCTATCAATGCAAGAATAGCTGCTGTTGCATACTGCGATGCTACAATCATATACATAACCATTACAGTTGAAACAATATAAAACCTGCGCGATTTACCTTTTTCATTTTTACACTTTTGTAAGAAAATGGGAAAAAGCAATGCAAAACCATATATTATTGCATAGCCTGGAGTACCCAAAAGGTATTTTTCTTCACCTCTAAGTTCCATCGTTTCTCTTGCTCGCAACGCATCGGAATAATAACTTGTAGCTCTAATCGTAAACAATGTGCTTGTTGTAAGAATTATTCCTAAGATAATTTTGAAAAATTTAGTTTCGTGCAATTTATTAAAATCCACAAAAAACATACAGGGCGTAATAATAAGAAAAACCTTCATAAAAAATACAGCATATGAGTCTGTATTATAAATGAGAAAATCGACTTCTGTGTGCACACTATAAAAAAAGCCGTAACCAATAACCATAAATGCAGACCAAAGTGCCAAACAAACATATACAGGCGTTATTTTTAACATGAATGGATATAGATTTCTGTTTTGAAAAACGGCAATATTAAAGATAAACAAGCCAAAACATGCCATAGTATATATTGTTGTACTATATGGAATTTCAAACCACAGTGCCCACATCAGTGTAAATGATATCAGTCCAAAGAACACTGTTTGTATTAACTTGTAAAAACTCTTTTGTGATATCATACTACTAATCCTTATTTATTAGATTGATTTATATAAATCTATATACCTTTCATAGTTTACATTACGGTCAAAATTCAATTTAACCCATTTATAACAATCTTTTGAAAGTATATTTTTGCCTATTTCTTTCACACTTAAAATTTTGTTAAAAAAATCTTCCGCATTTCCACTTTCAACAGAAAAACCACATTTATTATCAACTGTTTCTTGTGCACCGGTGTTTCGATAAGTAACAACAGGCGTTCCACAAGATTGTGCTTCAACATTTATAAGAGAAAGTGATTCTTCCCTTGTGCAATTTGCAAAAACGTCTGCCATTGAATAAATCTTACGAAGTTCATCTCGGTCACTTATATAACCCAATGGAAAAACATTTTTGGGTAAATCCGCTTTTTGTTCTTCCTTGCAACCAATTATGACTAATACACAATCGTCAGGTAAATTCGTTGTAACAAAGTCAAATGTATCCTTATTTATTGGACTCAGCCACTTATTCGCTGCACCAAGAATAACAAACTTATTCTCAAGTCTATATTGTTCTCTTAAATTCGATTCCGTTGGAACAAAAAATTCTGTATCCACACCGTTATATATTACAAAAACATCCTTATCTTTGAAAAATGTTTTCTTTGCCTCTTCTGCAATCCAATTTGACACACCAACAACTGTTAAATTCTTAATGCCAGAAAAAAATCTTTTTCTGTCAGCAAGAATTTTTTGAGAGTTGTCCTTTAAATAAGCAGGAGTATCTTTTAACCTTTTCGGACAATTACCACATGAATCAATCCATTTAAAACAATTATCAGCTGTATAATGGAAGCAGCCACCTGTATAAAACCAACAGTCGTGTAACGTTATAATTATTTTAACATCTTTTTCAGCCAAATAATCCAACAACTTATTGAGATGAATATAATTACTATGTAAATTATGTAGATGCACTATATCAGGACTTACAAGCTCTATATGCTTAATCAATTTTTTTGTAGAAAATGAGGAATAATATCCCTGTTTTCCCCCGATTCGGCATAAGAAGGCGTGTACCTTTTTGTCTAAATCACTACCAATTTGATACCCATTTTTTATCTCATCGACATCTTTGTTTGTGGTTGAATATGAAACATATGAATCAATACCATTTTGGAATGCAAGATTATGTAAATCTTCTACAATTACACCTGTGCTTCCAACACCATATACGGCATTAATATGCATTACTCTCATATTTTCACCACCTTTATAATACTGATTTAATTACACCATCAAATATCTCAAAGATTTTCTCTTCACTATGGTTTTCAATTCCTGCTTTACATGATTTTTCGGCATACTGTATCAACAAATTAGGATTATTGACAATCATTTCTAGTTTTTCTTTTATGTCTCTATCATCTGTAGCAATTACTGCCGCATCATTTTTAATAAAATACTGCATTGGTGCTGTTTCACGACAACCTACTGCAAAAATGCATTTACCGCTTGAAAGATAGTCAGTAATTTTTGTTGAGAATGAAAGTCTTGCTGCTTTGGCTTCTTTTCCATCAATATCCTCAACAAAAAGCAACATATCTGAATTCCTTTGAATCTCAATTGCTTTTTCCTGTGGTACAGGTTCATGAACTTGAGAATATTCGCAATTTAATACAGATTTAATATCTTCACTCAACGCTGTTTTTGTATAAATATCAAATTTTATTTTTATGTTGTCTTTATTGATTTCCTCTGCAGCCTTGACAATTCTTGCAAGAGTTCTGTCGCGACCAATCATTAAATTACCTGTATAAACAGCCTTAATTGGCATTACGATTTCCCCATAATTTACAACAGGCTTAACTAACAAGGGTTTTGTAAGCACAACACAATTAATTCCAAAGAACTTGTCCGCATCCTCTTTTGTCATATCAGAAATTGCAAAAAAACCGCTTGTCTTCTTTGCAAGTCTTCTAAGAGAAATTCTTTGGAAAAATCTGTATATTTTAAATCCTGTTTCATCCGACTGCTTATATGTGAAATTGTCATCCCAGATATATCCTATAGCCTTTGCTCCAGTTCTTTTTATTGCATATTCAACAATATCATTAAGGTGAATATAGCCCTCCATTGAATGAAGAATTATATCTGGCTTAAAGCTATCAAGAAATGCGTCGAGCTCTGCAGTTTTCCAATTACCGAGTTTCCACACAAGCTCTCTTGCCAACAAAAGCGAATATCTGCGTTTTTTTTGCATTTTCTGATAACGTTCATTGTGTTCATCAAGGTCCTTTACACTATCTTGAGCAGTTTCAGGAAGAACCTCTCTACCCGTTTTTAGGTTTCTCTTGAAAATACTCTTCAAAACCTTGTTTTCAGAAATAGCAAAGTATCTTGAGCATATTTTATTGTCAGGTACTTCATCACGAATACAGATATTAGCTATATTTTCACTATCATAGTTTTTAAGCAAAGAGGTCCATGTATTAGAACCTACCTTACTATTCCATGATGCAACTGTAATAACTAATATACGAGGTTGTTTTTCCATTTTGTATCACTTACTTTAATAATGTAATATAGTCGTTTTTTTGATTATCTAACATGATAGGTCTGTCGTACAAAGTTTTTGTACGATTATAAGCACCATTACCAAGTTGTTTTGTTTTGATAGCATCACAAAGCAACTCCGCCATAGCATTTTGAAGGTCTTCTGCATTTTTAGGTTCAACGAGAACACATGATTCACCGTCAACCATAACTTCAGAAGCACCTGGGATTTTTGTTGTAATTACAGGAACTGCCAACGCACCTGCTTCTTGAATTACCATTCCGAAGCCCTCACGGTAAGTTGGGTGAACAAGCACATTCATAGCAGAATAATACTTTTTCATATCTGTATTATCTACCTTACCAGTTAATACAACATTATCTGAAGAGTTTGCCCAATCAATAATTTCTTGTGGAACACCACAATCATCCTCAACAGGACCAACCACAAGTAATTTTGCATTTTTGTTTGTTTCTGCCACATTTCTGAAAGCAGTTAAAAGTTCTGTACAACCTTTATCTGCTGAAACTCGACCTGCAAAGCCAAAAACAAAATCATTTTCATTTATATTATACTTTTCGCGAACGGCATCTTTCCACTCTGCCTTTTGTGATACATCCCAAGCTAACATATCAACACCGATTGTTCCACCATTGCCTACAACTTTAGCTTTTGTTTTTGTATAAAGTCCTTCCCCCACCGCAAACTGCATATTCAAAGGACTGACTGAGCGAATATGAGTTGAAAGCATGCAGACAACCTTTTCAATAATTTTGAAAATTTTTCTCGATACTCCTGATAAGCCCACATAACGTATTCCCCACTGGGCATAGAGTCTTATTGGAACTTTTGCAATAAAAGACGCAATACTTGCATAGCAAGCGGCATTTGGTGTTGAATACTGTACCATATCAAACTTTTCTTTTTTGAAAACCTTGATAAAATTAAGCACAGAGCTAAATCCTGACAAATCAATACCCCTTGACATATGCACAGGTATATAATGTATATATTCAGGTAGTGACGCTGCAAATTGTTCATCATTGTCACAGATAAGAGTTACATCATATCCGCATTCATTATGCATATACTTTGCTGTTTCTACCACAAAACTTTTAAGCGTCAATGAAATTGTTGTTACGAAACAAATCTTTTTCATATTTTTCACCGCTACTTTATTTTTCTTGCTGGAACACCTACATATGTTCCTTCTTCCGTTATATCCTTTACAACAACTGCACCTGCTCCAATCATAATATTAGGGCCGATGTTAATATTGTTGCTTACAGTTGAGCCAATGCCAACCCATGTACCCTTACCGACTGTTACAGTACCTGCTAATCTTGCACCGCAAGAAATATGAACATAATCACCGATTATGTCATCATGGTCAACGGATGCGCAAGTATTTATGATACATCCTTTACCGATAACTGCACTATTGTTAATCACAGCATTGGGCATTACACAAGTACCCTCACCTATACTCACTGATGGTGAGATTACAGCTGATGGATGAACTGCTGTATACCATTTAGCATCCGGCAGACTATTCATAATCTTTTCACGTACTTTACTGTTACCAATGGCAACAAAAAGTTCCGTTTCGCCATCACAGTATTTTTCTGCATCGGCACTTGTGCCTATGACTTTCACCTTATTATTTATTGTATTACTATCGTCAAGAAATCCAAGAACAGTGTCACCACAAGCCTCTGCAATATCTGCAACAACTCTGCCGTGACCACCTGCACCGATAATAACAACTTTTTTGTTCATAAATTATACCTCAGTTGTTTCCTCAACTTTATTGCCTTTGAATTCTTCCATTGTTGCACTTGTTTCACTGCTGATTCCTTCACGCTTGAGAACGGACATAATAGTCATAAAGAAAATCTTTACATCAAGTGAAAAACTCATTTTATCAACATATTCAACGTCAAGATTGAATTTTTCTTCCCATGAAACAGTATTTCTGCCGTTAACCTGTGCCCAACCTGAAAGTCCGGGACGAACAAGATGACGACGATGTTGTTCATCTGAATATAAAGGTAAATATCTTACGAGCAATGGTCGAGGGCCAATAAAGCTCATATCACCTTTTAAGATGTTAATAAATTCAGGTAACTCGTCGATGCTTGTACTACGCAAAAACTGCCCGAATTTTGTAAGACGGATTTCATCGGGCAAAAGTTCACCATTTTCATCACGCTCGTCAGTCATTGTTCTAAACTTACAGAGTGTGAAAATCTTTTCTTCACCTGTTTTTTTATCAATCATACCAGGTCTTTCCTGCTTAAAAAGTACAGGACTACCCAATTTTGTTTTTACAAGAAGTGCCACAATAAGCAAAACCGGTGAAAGAACTATGATTGCACCTAAAGCCGCACAAAAATCTAAAGCTCTTTTTATGTACTTATACATATAATTAACCCTCAAAACAACTTCTAATAATTTCAATTACTCTATTCTGCTGTGCTTCTGTCATTTTGTTATCACTTGGTAAGCACAAGCCACGGTTGAAGATATCCATACCGATATCAGCACAACCACCCTCAATATATGCATTTGTTCTTGCCCTACCGTTGCCGTCGCGAGTAACAAAGCCATTCATTCTGTAGATTGGCTGCATATGCATTGGTTTCCAGATTGGACGACCTTCAATATTCTTTTCAGCAAGCTTTTCAAGAATTTCTGTTGGGCAAGTCTTACCTTTTTCGCTAACGTAGAGTGCTTCTGTTTCTGAACGCACCTGCTTGCACATTGCATCTTCATCAATAAGCATACAAGAAAGCCAGAAGTTTGGCACCATTGTTTCTTCGTCAAATGGATTCATTGAAACTGGTAAATCCTTAAATGCTTCTTTATATCTTTCGTAAATTGCCTTTTTCTGTTCAATATGCTCATCAAGATATTTCATCTGGCCGCGTACAACACCTGCAATAACATTACTCATACGATAGTTGTAGCCGAGTTCTTCGTGCTGATACCAAGGAGCGTTTTCTCTTGCTTGTGTTGACCATTTACGAACTTTATTTGCAGCTTCCAAACTATCTGTAAGGAACATACCGCCTGAACTACCTGTAATAATCTTATTACCATTAAAACTGATTGCGTTATATTCGCCAAACGTACCTGTCTGTACACCTTTATATGTAGCACCGAATGATTCGGCAGCATCTTCAATAAGAATTGCACCGTGTTCATCACAGATTGCACGAATTTCATCTAATTTACCTGGAGTACCATAAAGGTTAGCAACAACTACAACCTTAACCTCAGGATAAAGCTCAAATGCTTTTTTGAGTGCAGCAGGGTCCATATTCCAAGTATCATATTCTGTGTCAATGAAAATTGGAACACCGCCCTCATAAACAACAGGATTAACAGTTGCATCAAAAGTCATATCACTACAGAAAACCTTATCGCCCGGTTTAACACCTGCAAGTTTTACGCACATATGAAGTGATGCTGTACCACAAGAAAGAGCAACTGCATATTTACAACCCACTTTTTCTGCCACAAGACGTTCAACCTCGTTGATATTTTGACCTACTGTTGACATCCAGTTTGTTTCATAAGCTTCTGTTACATATTTGAGCTCATCACCGTGCATTGTTGGAGTCGCAAGCCAGATTTTTTCGTATTCCATACTCTTTTCTTCTTTCTTCTTTTTGATTGATGCTACGATTTCGCCAATCTTTTCTTTAACTATCTCATGATTTTCGGCATAATGTTCCGCTGTGTAAGCTGAAACCTCTTTTTCTTTTTCACGAATATCAATTACACCCTTAATGAAGATTTCTTCAATATCTTTTGGATTTTCCACCTTATTGGCATCACAGAAACCACGGGAAAGAATTGCCATTTGTGAGCCGAGAGAATAATGCTCTGTAATAATGTGTTCTGCAGGTAAAGTACCATAGCCAACTCGTGCAATTCCACCAAAACCAAACTTAATTCCTTTTTTGCGAAGCTTTTCACAAAGTGTAGGAACTGTTCCGTCAATAAGAAGCTCAAACATAAAATCTTTACCATAAGCCAAGTGCAAATCGTTAAGACCAATATGTACCTCATCAATGCCAGGAACTTCTAAAATGTCGTCGATATTTTCATAAGCTTCAGCAGTCTCAACAAGAATAATTGTTTTTGCTCTACCATCTACAAATCTTATGAAATCCTCAACCTCTTTACGAGTTTTAAAGTAAGGAAGCATAATAACGTCTGCACCAGCTTCAACAGTCTGATTGATTTCTTCTTCAGAACCATCATACATATGATTTATTCTCACTTGTAATTCAGCTGTTGTAACAACCGGTCTAAGCTTTTTTATATCTTCTATAGTGTGATGGGACTGTACAGTATCCATTCCACCCTGTCGCAAATCTTTATCAATATATTCCATATCAACCCAAACACGGTCAACACCTGCTCTTTGAGCAATCTCTGCAACTTCCGGATTATTAGTTATGTACATTAAGGTAAGTGCCATTTTCTCGCCCTCTGTTAAAATAATTTGTACCAATATTTCATAATATCGGCATAATAACACATTTTGAGTATGTTCTATGGTATTATACTCTCTATACATATAAAAGTCAATGAAATTCGACAGAAATTAGTATCATTGTTGAACAAAAAAATGCACAAAATTTTATACAATATTTAGTATATTTTTTTCTCATCCGAAACATAGTTTTTATTGACTTTGAATTAGATTTTATTATATAATACAAAGTGGATTTTAGTGTAGGCGATTAGTATTTTTTTCATAAAGATTTCGCATACTAAAATAAATTTCGTATTTTTTTATATTGGAGAGATATATATGGAAAGAAAAGTCGGTACTGTATCAAGAGGTATTCGTTGCCCCATCATCAGACAAGGTGACGACCTTGTTGACATTACTGTAACAAGCGTACTTGAAGCAGCTGAAAGCGAAGGATTTGAAATGCGTGACAGAGACGTTGTTTCTCTCACAGAATCAATCGTTGCTCGTGCACAGGGTAACTATGCATCAGTTGATGATATTGCAGCAGATGTTAAGGCAAAACTCGGTGGTGAAACAATAGGTGTTATCTTCCCTATTTTATCAAGAAACCGTTTTGCAATCTGTCTTCGTGGTATTGCTAAGGGTGCTAAGAAGGTTGTTCTTATGCTCAGTTATCCAAGTGATGAGGTTGGCAATGCACTCGTGACTTATGACCAAATTGACGAGGCAGGTATCAACCCATATTCAGATGTTCTCGATGAGGCAAAATACAGAGAACTTTTTGGCGAAAACAAGCACGAATTCACAGGTGTTGACTATGTTGCATACTACTCTGACATCATCAAAGAAGCTGGTGCAGAAGCAGAAATCATTTTTGCTAATCAACCAAAAACAATTCTTAACTATACTGACTGCGTTCTCACTTGCGACATTCATACAAGAGCTAGAACAAAGAGAATTTTAAAGGCTGCAGGTGCTAAAGTTGTTTGTGGTATGGACGACATCCTTACTTCCTCTATTAATGGTAGCGGCTGCAACGAAAAATATGGTCTTCTCGGTTCAAACAAATCAACTGAAGATACAATCAAACTTTTCCCAAGGGAGTGTCAGGGCCTTGTTGAAGATATTCAGGCTGAATTCTTAAAGAGAACAGGCAAACACATTGAAGTTATGGTTTATGGTGACGGTGCATTCAAAGACCCACAGGGTAAAATCTGGGAACTTGCTGACCCTGTTGTTTCCCCTGCTCATACTTCAGGTCTCATCGGTACTCCAAACGAATTAAAACTTAAATATCTTGCTGACAACGACTTTAAAGGACTTTCAGGTGCTGAACTTAAAGAAGCTATTTCAAAGAGCATTAAGGCTAAAAACGATAACCTCGTTGGTAATATGGCTTCACAGGGTACAACTCCACGTCAGCTTACTGACCTTATTGGTTCACTTTGTGACCTTACAAGTGGTTCAGGCGACAAGGGTACACCAATCATTCTTGTTCAAGGATATTTTGACAACTACACAGACTAATTAACAACGGCGAAAAGGTTGTGCCTTTTCGCCTGTCGATTTTATACAAATAATATACTTATAGATAAACGGAGGAATGTAAAATGGATTCTAATGTAAGACCCGAATCAATGGAAAGAATTACAACCAAAGCATTAGCAGATGCTTTTATTGACGAGCAGGTTAAGCTTGTTCGTGAGCAGGTTGGCGACAAAAAAGTTCTTCTTGCTCTCTCCGGCGGTGTTGACTCATCAGTTGTTGCTGCTCTTCTTATCAAGGCAATCGGCAAACA
>JAFYSE010000042.1 GCA_017546665.1 Clostridia bacterium
AGAACTGTATCTTCTGTGTAATCACAGTTTTCACACTTTGCAGTTGCAAGACCATCATCAACACAAGTTGGTTCTGTTACTGTAACTGCTTCGCCCATTACGTGAGCACCTGTTGCAGGAAGAATTTCTTCAATATAATAACCACAGATTGTACATGTCTTTCTCTGAAGACCTTCTTCAACACATGTAGGCTCTACAACAACTTCAGCTACACCGAAATCACACTCGTGTTCTTCACCATAATTGAGATAACCTGCATCCTTCCATACAACTGTGAACTTAACTCGTCCGTCATCAAGCTTTTCTCTGATGTAGAAGTTATTGCCCTGTAAAGCGTCAGGTAACCATGGCTTATATTCTTTAAATCCATTTGGTCTGCCTGTTTTATCAGTAACATTCTTAAGGCCTTCCTCGATACCATCAGCCATTGTATCATCCCATGCTATAACATAAGCCTTAAGAACATTTTTACTTGGGTCAACAACACCAAACTTGAAGCCTGTAAGCCACCAATGTCTCTGCTCATATCTTGTAAAGAGGATATTTTGGTTATTGTAATCACTTACTGAATGATAGTATTCAAAATACATCTCAAGAAGATGCGCATCAGCAGCACATTCATAGAATGGCACATTCTCCAATGCAGGGTCTTTTGTATAAACACCTAATTCTGCACCTTCAAGAACACCATACTGACCCTTCCACCACTGAAGTCTCCAAAGGAGGTCTTGATATTCAAAGTCAATTTTGAGTGTCATATACCACATCATTGTATATGCAGCGGCATTATCATAAATATCTGTAAAGCCAAACTTTCTCTGCCATGGATATAAATGTGTGTAGAAAATATTCTGTTCAGCATCATACTCATAACCAAAGTCGTGAAGTATGTCTTTAAGTTGGTCAGAAGTTGTAGTATCATCCACAAGAACTAACTCGCGGCTCTCAGCTGCTGTTTGAAGAATCCAACGTGCGTCAATGGCACTGATTTCACCATCACCATTCATATCAGCGCGAACCATTTGTTCTTCTGTCATTGTTTTGATTCCTGCAACAACCTGTAAAACTGTACGAGCGTCCATAGCAGTAACTTGACCGTTACCATCTATATCACCCATATAGTATGTTGCTGCTGAAGCAGTAATGGTTGTAAAAGGAATTGCAGTCATTACTACAACCAAAGCTAAAAATAATGAAAGGTATTTTTTCATTTTATCGCCTCACTCTAAAATTTTACATTTATTTAAATAATATTATCACACATAATCATCACATTGTCAAGAAACTATACAGTCTAATTTTGTCGATTATTTTTCGATTTGTGCACGTTTCATCTTTGAAAATTTTTCTCCCCAGCTGTTTGCCCAGTTTTCACAATAGAGCTTATAATATGAAATATTATTCTTTTCTCTGTATTTAGCAAAGCAATTACACCAAATCATTGATGGAATTGCAATTACAGGGTAATAGAGTGGTCCTAAAAGTAAGCACTGCCAGGTATGTCCGTACTCGTGAATTCTTGTGTTATATGTCCATTTTTCATTTTCGTGCTTATCTCTCATAAAAATAAAAAGTCCCATTGAGAGTCCGCCCTGTTTCCAAGGAAGATAAACGATATTTGCATAGCCGAACTTACTGTGTGGTCTCTTTAACAACTTTGTACAGATAAGGTATGCAATTCCACCCACAATGTTCACAGGTAAAGCCCATGTCCATTGAATAAGATAGAAGAAAACATCAAACAATTTACTTCTTTTTACTGTTGGTGCAGTCTGTGTTATATCAATTTTTTCCATAATATCCCCCTACTCTGCCTTTTCCATTAAAGCCTTTTTCTCGGCTTCTTTTTCAATAAGAATTATATAATTTCCGTTTTCGTCTTTGTCAAGTGTATGTCCTTGGCTTTCGTCGTTATCTCTGCCAAGCCAAGTATTTTCTAGTTTTTGTCCCGAAATCACTTCGCAACGCTCTTTTTCCTCAGGCATAAGAGTTACACTACCATATTTATGCTTTGTTGCAATAGCTGCTCGAATCATTGTATGGTCATCCTTTGTCATTTCAAACTTTCTTAAAAGAATGTAAGAAATTAACGCACATATCATAGGAATTATCGCAACGCAAAGACGAATACCGAAGATTGCAGAATCAGTTTGCTCTACAAATTCAGTTGCCTCACTCTTTGTGTCAAGTCCAAAACCACCAAGAATAAGAGTTACAATAAATGTATTTATACCACCTGTTACCTGCTTAACCATTGTGTTACAGGTTGAAACAACACCCTCTCGTCTGCGACCTGTAATCAACTCATCAACGTCCGTCAAATCAGGGAAAACATTGTTGCAGACAAATCCGATACCACTCATACCGAATGGATAGAAGGTTACACCCAACAACATAAGCACAAGCATAAAGGTTGATTTTGATGTGCCCGGTTGACTTGCTTGTACAATAAGACCAATTGCAAGGCCTAAAATCATAAATGGTGTTACGATTGTACCACACTTTTTCTTGCCGTGCTTCATTGTCAATGCATAATTGAGTGGGAATGCGGCAGTTTCGAAAATACCAGCAAATGTATTAAACAAGAAATAGTTTTTGTATTGATTTGCAAGGAATGTTACATAGTAAATATATGTTGTTGAATAGAAACTTCTTGCCATTTCCCAGAAGAAGCTGATACTGAAATACTGTCTAAAGGAACGGCTCTTAAATACATCAACATATTCCTTAACAGCTAATTTCAAGTCAAGTGGCTCATTCTTCATATCAAGTGAGCTTGGCTCTTTTACAAGCTTGAATGTAGCATAAATTGCTACACTATACATAGTTGCAAGAAGTACACCTGTTACAAGGAACGGCATTTTAGCATCCCTTGTAAGTCCACCTGAAAAGCCGAAAATTGAAAGCATTATCAAGAGAATAATGTATGACGGAATCATACCGCAGGAGTTGAAAATGTAACTTACCGATGTATATTGTGTTCTCTTGTTATATTCGGGGGCAAGTTCCGGAAGCATCGCTGTATGTGGCACTGTTATAATAGTATAAGCAGTTTTGTAAAGTACATAAGCAAACACAAAATATGCAACAGTCATATAAGGGTGATTCTCACCGTCAAGTCCGAATGAATTCCACAACATTATGTAGGACACAAAGACAAACGGGATACCCCATTTAAGATATGCACGATGACGACCATATTTTGAACGGGTACGGTCAGTGATAATGCCCATAATCGGGTCATTAATACCATCCCACACAACAGCAATCATTGTGATAAACCCTGCATATCGGATATCAAGTCCAACAACTCTTGTAAGGTAAATGCTGAAATACATACTGATTATGTACCCTGCACCACCAAGGAAAACATTGGTATAGCAATAGTTTATCATAGGTACGACTGTTTCCTTGAATGTCCCCTCTATTCCTATTGCCTTTTTAATTTTCTCTCCCATAATCTCACCTTAAATCGGAGTATCTTTACTAACTAAAAATCTGCATTACTACTTGAAGTAAATGCAGATTTCGTATTATTAGTCATCGTCACCTACAAAAATCTCAATAGCATTTTCGCAGGTTTTAACTTCAACAAAGTCGTGGAAGCCACCATTTTCACCGTCAAGCACCCAATTAACTTTGTCGTCAAAATAGAATTTAAAGTTTTTTCCTTTTTTTACAATAAGATATTCATTTTCAAGAACATCTCTTGTAACAAACATTGCCTTTAAAATTGAGCCTAATTGCATAGGATTTTTAGGCATTTTAATCATCGCTAATTCGTGATATCCGTCATCAAATTCAACACCTGCTTTTTTAAGCACAGGAAACCCTGCAACAGAATAGGAATTTGATACGCCACCATAAAAGAATTTACCTTCTATAATTTCACCGTCATCACACTCAACTCTTGCCTTAAAGCCCTTAATTGAAAATGCCTCTTTGGCTGATTCCCAATAGTATGCACCCCTGCCGATTTTATTCTTAAGGGACTGCTTTGCCTTATAAGAAACATCACAAAGATTACCGAAACAAGAAACATAAATAAACTGTTCTGTACCACAGAAATCGCCAATATCAATGGCTCTTGTCTTGCCTTCAAGTACTGCTTCAATAGCATCCTCGGCATCTGTTGGAATATGCAACGAATGAGCAAAGTCATTTGTTGTGCCGAATGGAATATAACCGATTTTAACATCAAGTTTTAATTCCATAACACCACAAATGGTCTCTTTTAATGTTCCGTCACCACCACAACAGATGATTACATCATTACCCTCACCATATTTTTTTGTGACGTAATATGCATTCTTATCAATCTCAGTGTATTTCACACTCACGCTATAATCTGCATCTTCAAGTTTTTTTGTTATTTTAGGAAGAAAATCAACAGATTTACGCTTACCCGCAATAGGATTGATAATCAGCAAAAGTTTTTTTGACATCTTAGAACTCCAATTTCTTGTTTATATATTCAACCAACTGGTCGATAGGAAGTCTTACCTGTTCCATAGTATCTCTGTCACGAACTGTTACACAATTATCTGCTTCTGTTGTGTCGTCACCGATAGTCTGGAAGTCAACTGTGATACAGAATGGTGTACCGATTTCGTCCTGACGACGATATCTCTTACCAATTGAACCTGCATCATCATATTCAACATTGAAATACTTTGAAAGCATATCAAAAATCTCTTCAGCCTTGTCACCAAGCTTCTTTGAAAGAGGAAGAACTGCTGCCTTAACGGGTGCAATAGCAGGATGGAAATGCATAACAACACGTGTATCATTCTTTTCTGCATCTACAACTTCCTCGTCATAAGCCTCTGTAAGAAGTGCAAGGAAAAGACGCTCAACACCCAAAGATGGCTCAATAACATAAGGAATATATCTCTCGTTTGTTACTTGGTCAATATATTCAAGATTCTTACCACTTGTATTGCTGTGCTGAGTCAAGTCGTAGTCAGTTCTGTCAGCAATACCCCAAAGTTCGCCCCAACCGAATGGGAAAAGATATTCAAAGTCAGTTGTTGCCTTCGAATAGAAGCAAAGTTCTTCAGGGTCGTGGTCACGAAGACGAAGATTTTCAGGCTTAATGTTGAGAGAATAGAGCCAGTCACGACAGAAACTTCTCCAATAATCAAACCATTCAAGGTCTGTACCCGGCTTGCAGAAGAATTCAAGCTCCATCTGTTCAAATTCACGAACACGGAAAATAAACTTGCCCGGTGTGATTTCGTTACGGAAGGATTTACCAATCTGTGCAACACCGAAAGGAAGTTTCTTTCTTGTTGTTCTCTGAACATTCTGGAAGTTCACGAAAATACCCTGTGCTGTTTCTGGACGAAGGTAGATTTCAGATGTTGAATCTTCAGTAACACCCTGGAATGTCTTGAACATAAGGTTGAATTGACGGATATCAGTAAAGTTGTGAGCTCCACAGTCAGGACAAGGAATGGAATGTTCCTTAATGTAGTTTGCCATTTCGTCATTTGACCAACCCGCAACATTAGTACCGTCAAAGTTTTCGATAAGGTTATCTGCTCTGTGTCTTGTTTTACACTGACAGCAGTCCATAAGTGGGTCGGAGAAACCGCCAAGGTGACCGGATGCCACCCAAGTCTGTGGATTCATAAGAATCGCTGAATCAAGACCTACATTATATTTGTTTTCCTGGATGAATTTCTTTCTCCAAGCTTTTTTGATGTTTTCTTTAAGTTCAACACCGAGTGGGCCGTAGTCCCAAGTGTTTGCAAGACCGCCGTAGATTTCACTACCTGCGTAAACAAAACCTCTGCCTTTTGAAAGAGCAACAAGTTTATCAAGTGTTTTTTCTGTGTTAATCATAAATGATGTTCATTCCTTTTATATATTATTGGATATTTTTTCAAAATTAATCAACTTTACCTGATTTTACTGCTTCAAAATCCTCAAGGATTTCTTTTTCAGGTGCTTTTGTGAGAAGTGAAACCACAACAATAGCAACACAAGCAATAACGAATGCAGGAAGAAGCTCATAGATTGCAAATAAGCCACCAAGTTTAGCAATTACATATTTCCATACAAAAATCATAACGCCACCTGAAACCATACCTGCGAATGCACCCCATTTTGTTGTACGCTTCCAGAAAAGTGCGAAAAGCACAACAGGACCGAATGCTGCACCGAAACCTGCCCAAGCGAATGAAACGATTTCGAAAACTGAACCTTCATCCTTTGCCCAGATTACACCAACGATAGCAATAACAACAACTGTTAAACGAGCAACAAGCATTGATGTTTTCTGTGAAAGTGTTTTTCCGAAGAATTCTTTAACGATATTCTGAGAAACTGCTGATGCAGCTGCAAGAAGCTGTGAATCAGCTGTTGACATTGTTGCAGCAAGAATACCTGCAAGAATAACACCTGCAAGAATTGCAAAGGCTACACCATTACCAGACATAAGTTTAGCAACTTCAATAATGATTCTCTGTGCATTTGAGTTATCGAGTACA
This sequence comes from Clostridia bacterium, assembly GCA_017546665.1. Classification (GTDB taxonomy): domain Bacteria; phylum Bacillota; class Clostridia; order Oscillospirales; family Acutalibacteraceae; genus Fimenecus. Next base: position 6,495 of record JAFYSE010000042.1, read on the forward strand.
ATAGCACCATTCTTAACTGCAGCTGAACCGATAACACCGATTAAAATCGCAACTGCCATTGAGATAAATACCCATACAGTAGCAATTCTACGAGATGTCTTTAACTTATTTTTATCTCCGATTGCCATAAAGCGAAGGAGAATATGAGGCATACCAAAGTAACCAAGACCCCAAGCAAGTGTTGATGCGATTGTCAAAGCATTATATGGTGTACTTGCATTTGCACCTGGGTCATATGTGTTGAAAAGTTCAAGGAAGCCAGGCATTGATTCTGCATTTGCAACAACATTATCCCAACCACCTGCATAATTGATACCAAAGCCTACAACCACAAAAAGAGCAACAGTCATAACTATTGACTGAATAAGGTCAGTTGTTGAAGCTGCAAGGAAACCGCCCATTGTTGTATATGCAACAATAACAATCGCACTTATAACCATTGCTGTAAAATAATCAACTCCGAAAAGGCTTGAAAAAAGTGTACCACAAGCGTTAAAGCCTGATGCTGTATAAGGCACGAAGAATACAAGAATTACAAGACCCGCAATAAGAGAAAGAAGATTTTTCTTATCTCCAAAACGCTTTGAGAAAAATTCAGGAATTGTAACTGCATCAATTCTCTGTGTATATGTTCTGATTCTCTTTGCAACGATAAACCAGTTTACCCATGTACCAATACCAAGACCGATTGCAGTCCAGCTTGCCTCTGCAAGACCATAAACAAGTGCAACTCCCGGAAGACCCATAAGCAACCAGCTACTCATATCGGAAGCCTCAGCACTCATTGCAGTAACAAACGGACCTAATTTTCTGCCTCCGAGATAAAAGTCGTCAGTACTCTTATTCTTCCTTGAATAATATGCACCAATCGCAACCATGGCTAAAAGATATACAGCTATAGTCACAATGATGACAATACTTTTTGTTTCTAACATTATTTTCATCCTCCTAAAGTGGAATATTACTCCATTTTATAAATATACCATTGTATTATAATAAAAAAATAGTGATTTGTAAAGCATTTCTGCCCTACAAATCACTATAATTTTACATATTTTTACTTATTCGCCTTTCCAATCGTGAATAACTGATGGATTTGCAAAAATTTCATCAAGCTTATTCATAAATGGAAGAATATCACAATAGTCAAGTGCCTTATGGTCAAATGCAATTGTGAAAGGAAGAATCTGACGAATTTCAATTGTGTCATTACCATTTTCATCTGTTACAACAGTTGCCTTCTTTTGAACTGCATTAACAGCAATAGCCGTAACCTGAGGTGGAATAATTTCAAGAAGGAAGCACATACCCTTCTGGTTACGGTGAATTGAACCAAGGTTGGAAATTGTAACTGTACCCTGCTCGATATCCTTCTTGGTAAGTCTATCTTTTTCAGGAATTGCGTAGTATTTTTTCTTTGCTTTTCCCTTAAGAGTACGAACCTTATGCTTACCTGTCTTTGAGCCGATAAGACGGTAAATTGCCTGCAAGAACTTACCTTTTTTAAGGCCCTTGATTGTGTTGTCCATAGAAACCTCAAACATAGCTTCGTCCATATTTGTGTTCTTCAAACGACGCATTGTGTCATTAATGATTTCTGTCATCTTTGTAAGGTTTTTGCTTTCCATATGACGAAGATTAACAGTCATCATTCTACCGTCAGGAAGCACAACTGGCATAGAAACGTTTACACGGTTGTGATACAAAAGTTTACCACGAACAAGCTTACGTTCAAAAATAAGGTGACAGTTCATCTTAGGTGCAGCTATAAGACCTTCACAGATAATCTTCATAACAACTGTGTTAATTGAAATTTTCTTTGACTTGTCTGTACAGCCTTCATTGAGCTTTTTGTACTCTTTCATGAATTCAGTAACATCTGCTTCATAGCTTACAACAGCATGAGGGATTGTTTCCCAGCTTTCTGCTGTCATGTTTGATACTATTTTTCTTGCGATACCAAATCGCTCTTTTTTGTAAACAGCCATTTTTAAATCTCCTTAAAATGCTTTTTCATTAAATCTTCTCTCAAATTCTTCACAAAGTTCATCCCTGAAATTAGGATGAGCAATAGAAATAAGTGCCCTTGCTCTTTCTCTCATGGTTTTGCCCTTAAGTTGAGCAATACCAAATTCAGTAACGATGTAGTTAACATCATTTCTTGTGGTTGTAACTGCAGAATAATCTGTGATTTTAGGAACAATTTTTGAAATTATATCCCCTTTAGCAGTAGAAGGCATAGCAATAATTGAGCGTCCACCCTTACTCATTGTTGCACCTCTTACAAAGTCAACCTGACCACCAACACCTGAGAATTGATTAAGACCGATTGTGTCCGACACAACCTGACCCAACAAATCAACCTGTAAACATGAGTTAACAGATACCATATTGTCGTGCTGTGCAATAACAACAGGATTGTTAACATAATCCATAGGCATCATTTCCACTTGGGGATTTCCGCTGATATAGTCAAAAAGTTTGTTTGTGCCAAATGCAAATCCAAGGATTGTTTTTCCTTGATTTATGTTTTTCTTTGAATTATTGATGACACCACTTGTTATAAGGTCAACAACACCGTCGCCAACCATTTCAGAGTGAAGTCCCAAATCCTTTTTATTCTTCAATTCTTCGCAGATTGCGTTTGGAATTCCACCGATACCCAACTGAATACAGTCACCATCGTTAATGAGTGATGCACAGTGCTTACCAATCTGAATTTCAACATCGGAAAGTGGTGGTGCGGGAACCTGTGGAATAGGCTCGTCGTGTTCTACAAAGAAATCGAATTCGCTGATGTGCTTTCTTGCTGCACCATATGTATAAGGTACATATTTATTAACCTGAGCAATTTTAACCTCACAATGAGCTAATGTAGTTTCAATATAGTCGCAGTTTGCACCAAGTGAAACATAACCATCCTCGTCAGGTGGAGTCACAGACATTACTGTAACTCTTGGTTTAAGATAATCTCTTAAAAGAGAAGGAATTTCAGAAAGATAGCAGGATGTGTAATCAGCAACACCTGTTGCAATAGCCTTTCTGTTTGTCCCTGATGCAAAAAGTGAATTATATCTAAAATGTCCCTTCACTTCTTCATCAACCCAAGGAGTTTCACCCAAAAGAAGCATATTGATTACCTCAACATTATGAAAATCCTTGTAGTTTGCTCTCATAGCACGGACAATGGCTCTTGGCTCACTACAACCGAAAGCCATTACAACCTTGTCCCCATCTTTTATATTCTTTATTACCTCTTCGGCAGTGATAAGTTTTGAGTTATATGCATTTTTCCAGTCCATAATTTCCCCCTGTCACCGTCTTTATTAAACATCTGCCCATTCAAATGTTTAATATCATTTTCATTATATCTTATGGGATTTTTTTTGTCAATAAATGTTAAGCTATTAACAATTATTTTACATTTTTACACAAAAAATTTTCGGCACTTTGTAAAAAATACCTATGCTTTTTTATAGATTATCACAATAGAAAAATGTGTTTATGTATAGTATAATTAAATAGTATAATCAAACCCTGAAAAGGAGTGCAGAATATGAATTATATTGCCAAAAAAGAAAAATTTAACTTTATGGCAGGTCTTGCAGGACAGAACATTGTTTACTGCTTTATTGGTGCATCCTTCTTTCAATATTTCTTGACAGATATTGCCCAATTCCCTGCTGCAGTTGTTGGTGTCCTTCTTATCATTATGAAGGTATGGGATGGTATTAACGACCCTATTATCGGTTCAATCGTTGACCGTCACCGCTTTAAGAGTGGCGAGAAGCTCCGTCCACTTCTTAAATACACGCCCGTACCCGTTGGTGTTTTCACGGTTCTTATTTTCGTAGTTTTCTCAACTGCTGAAAGTCTTTTATGGCTTCGTGTAGGATACTTTGTAATTATGTATCTCTGCTGGGATATTACATACACCATGCAGGACGTTGCAATTTGGGGTATGACTGCTGTTGTTACACCAAATTCAGGTGAACGAGATAAATTCGTTCAATTAGCAAGAACAATCGGTTCAATCTTCTTTGGAATTTTCAGTGCAGTTATTCCAATGGTTATGGAAATCGTTGCAAAGCAATCAGGCAACTCACTTGCTCTTATGACAATTCTCTTTGCAGCAATTTTCGGTCTTGGTGGTGCTTTAGTTAGTGCAAAATGCTATAAAGCACAGGAAAGAGTTCGCCTTGTTGAGCCTGAGCAACAACAGACATCCATCCTTGAATGCTTCAAACTCCTTTTCCAGAACAAAATGCTTATGCTCGTAACTCTTTCAAACCTTTTCGGTGCATTGGCATTTGGCAACAACCTTATGACATATTTCTTCAAGTACAAAATCCCTGAAATTTCTATTGCAGGTATTGTTCTCGGTCCACTTACTCTTACAACCGTTTTCGGTGCTCTTACAACTGCTCCAAGCTTTTTGGGTATGCTTATGGCTGACAAGCTTAAAGAAAAATTCAAAGGTTACAGAAACCTTTTGATTTTTATTCAACTTTGCTCATTAGTTGCAAGGGTTGTAGCATTCTTCTTGGGCTTTGAAGGTAAGAATATCATCTTCACAATCATCATACTCGCTCTCGCTTCTTTCCCTGCAGGCGCATCAAGTATTGCACAGACATCTCTCTTCTGCGATAGCGTTGACTATATGGAATGGAAAACAGGCAAGCGTACAGAAGGTGTTACATTCGCAATGCAGACCTTCTTCACAAAAATTTCAAGTGGTATTACAGGTGCTCTCGGTACATTTGCACTCAGTGCTCTCGGCTACAAGGCTGTTGAAGATGTTCCCGGTGCAGTTTATCTCGGCACGCAAACTGAAGCCTTTGAAAATTGGATATGGCCACTTGTAATGCTTACCCCTGCACTTGCTGCACTTCTCTATTTGATTCCTCTCCTTTTCATTAAATACACACCTGAACAGAAAGCACAAGTCGAAAAGGAACTTGCAGAACGCAGAGCAGCAGCCGAAAATATGGCAGTTGCCGAATAGACAGGAGAATTAAAATGAAAAAAATAATTAGTATTTTATGTGTTGTATTTCTTTTGTTGTCAACATTTTCAATAATGGCTTTTGCCGCTGATACAAGCTATAAGCCCTACGAAGAAAGCCAGTATTTCACATATGGTGACTACGATATTCATTACAGAGTAATTCCTGCTCAGGGTAAATTCAAGGGCAGAATTATGATGCTCCACGGTTTTATGTGTTCAACCTATGCTTGGCGTAATATGGCAAATGAAATGTCCAAAAAAGGCTATGAGTGTGTCCTTGCAGACATTCCTAATTTCGGTTACAGCACAAGAGAAACTAAGGATATGGAAATTGTTGACCGTGAAATCCTGATTACTGAGCTTATGAAAAGTATCGCTCCTATGGACGAATGGATTTTAGCAGGTCACTCAATGGGTGGCGGTGTTGCAGTTAATATTGCAATCGAAAACCCTGTTAAAGCACTCCTTCTCTATTGCCCAGCTCCACAGAGTGAGTTTCCCGAAGAAATGAAAGAGATTGTTCAATCCGATATTATGAAAGGCACAATGAATGCTTTCTTCAAATATGGCACGGAGATTGACCCACTTGTTAAAATGGTAATCTTTATGGCAACTCTTGACTGCAAATTCTCAAATGAATATGATGTAAACGGTGTTACAGATGCTGTTCAATACGACGGTTTCGGTGCAGGAATGTGCGAAATGATGTACAATGTAAGACCTACTGATTTAGAAAATGCCGATAAAATTTCTTGCCCTGTACTTTTAGTTCAGGCAAGTGGCGACGTTGTTCTTAATGCACAAATGAAAAACCAAATGAATTCTGCATTCCCTGATGCAACAACCTACAATGTAATCGGTGGTGGACACCAATGCATTGAAAACCGAGCAAAAGAGCTTGCAACAGTTACAAACCTTTTCCTTTGGAAAAACAAATAATCAAAACAAAAAGAGCATCTACCAAATTGTAAATGCTCTTTCTTTTTATTTATCAAGGCAACTGCCACAAAGCTCATATCCGTTATTTATATACGATTGAAGCTTGTCACCTTTTACCGTTTCCTTGTTCTTTTCGCTCATATTCTTTGCTCCTGAACATTCAGGTGAATGAATTTTCTTTGATGATGTATTGAGAACATATTCTGCGTTTTTATCAAATTGAACATCATTTTCCGTTGTAGTTTCTTCATCGAGTTTGCTCTTACCTGTTGCATAATCAATAATAACGCCCGGCTGAACATTGTAACAATAAACATTGAAACAGATGCCCTCGCCATCATCTTCAACTGACCACGCCTCCATCTGTACGCCACTTGCAACAAGATTGTCACCATCAAAAATTGGTGTTACACGATAAAGTACATGGTTTTCAGTTTCCTTTACATAGTCGGCAACCATATTCTCAAATGGCAACATTCCCTGAACGTTCATATATCTTGTACCTGTTATTAAGTTGCTTGTGTTAGCATTCTCTCCTGTCAACTGAAATCCGATTAAATGACAGCGATTATAAAGATATTTTCCGTCAACAAAGTCATATTTTGCAGTCACCCAACCCGAGGGTTTTACCATCCCGATATCGCCACGCTTTTCAGTTGGCATTATTTCCTTACCGATGCAAGCAAACGTCACACCGCATCGACCTAATTTATCAAGTTCTGCATATTTTTCAAAGGCAGAGGTTGTATAATCCGTTTCTGTGAATGATGGTTGATTATCATTAATCGCCACATAAGGACTTCCTGAATATTCAGGAATATCATCAAGGGAAACTGTTGTATTTTCAGTAGTTGCACCTATGTCGTCAAATTCAGGAAAAACATCACCATTAAAAAGTGAGCCACCACAACTGCAAAATATCAATAAAACTGCGAAAAGTAAACTTAATACTGATAAATATTTCTTTTTCATAACTTACCTCACATAAATCTCTCTTGTAATCTTTTCGTGGGATGAGCCTTCAAAATCAACCATTTCTGTCAAAGTCCAATTTTTAAGGTCAATATTAAAATATGTATCCACAGGATAAACTCTGTTCCATTTATACACAATAATTTCTTCAACGTTTTCTTCATTCACTGTAAAATTCTCTACAAAGCAGTATGCGTTTCCAATTATTTCAATACAATCAGTAATTTCAACAGAGTTTTCTGGGAAAAGCTTTGCCGAATATTCATTCGTGTAAAGTTTTTCACCTTCACAAAGTTCTAAAACATTTTCAATAAGTACTCTGTCACGACTCTGACGACGATTATTGAACATCATACCATTGTTATCATCAAGACAAACAATTAATTTCATAATTATCACCCAAGAAAATTTTATCACATACAAAAAATTCTTTCAATAAATTTTATTTATTATCTGTCCGATTTGTGATATAATGTTAAAAATCAAGGTGGTGAGAAAATGAAAAGATTTGCAAAGGTATATATTGAAATTTCAAATATATGTAATCTGAAATGCTCTTTCTGTCCCGGAACTACACGAAAACCCAAAATAATGAACATTGACGAATTTAAAGTTATATTAGAAAAAATTAAGGATTATACCGATTATATCTATTTTCATCTTCTCGGTGAGCCACTTCGCCACCCTAATCTCCAAGAATTTTTAAAACTTGCAGAAGATATGCAATTCAAGGTAATTATCACCACAAATGGTACTCTTATTGAAAATTGCAAGGATATTCTTCTTAATTCAAAATCTCACTACAAAACTGTTATTTCTCTCCATTCATTTGAAGCGAATGACAGCAAGATTACTTTTGAAAACTACTTGAATGACTGTTTTAAGTATGCAAAATCGGCAGAAAATAAAAAAATTGTCGTTCTCAGGCTCTGGAACAACGGTGGTAGGGATAGCCTTAACGACAAAATTTTAAGGTATGTTGAGAATTATTTCCCAAAACCTTGGCACGAAGAACGAAATGGCACTAGAATAGGTCAAAAAGTCTATATTCAATACGGAGATAAGTTTGACTGGCCAACACTTGAAAGTGATAGCATAAATGAAAATATTTTCTGTTATGGACTTCGTGACCAGATTGGTATCTTAGCCGACGGCACGGTTGTACCTTGTTGCCTAGATAACAATGGTACAATAAATCTTGGAAATATCTTTGAAACCAATTTAGAAAAAATCATAAACTCAGAAAGAGCACAAAATATCTATAATGGTTTCTCAAATCGAAATGTCTGCGAAGAACTTTGTAAAAGATGTAGTTTTGTACGAAAATTCTAAACAAAAAATGTATTTCTAAACTTAGAATATCACTTTGAATGTGTTATTTCAATTTTTCTTTTGGGAGTACGCCTCACTTTAAAACTACTGTTAGACAATTTATAATCTATTTCACTATTCTTATTATAAGATAAATAAAATATTGTAATCTTCTTGAAAATATTGGAAAGGAATAGTATAATATTACAATGTATGTGACAAGAATATTACTTGTTGCGAGATTTTTCAGAAAGGGGCGTTTTCTATGTGTGAAAAGCCAAAGTTTTACATCACAACAGCCATTGCGTACACATCACGCAAGCCACACATCGGTAACAGTTATGAAATCGTTTTAACCGATGCTATTGCGAGGTATAAGCGAATGCAGGGCTTTGATGTTTTCTTTTTAACAGGTACTGATGAGCACGGTCAGAAAATCGAAGAATACGCCAAGGATGCAGGGGTTAGCCCAAAAGAATACGTTGATAAGGTTGCAGGAGAAATCAAAGGTATTTGTGACCTTTTAAATACAACTTATGACCATTTTGTTCGTACAACTGATGATTATCACGAAAAAGCAGTTCAGGGTATTTTTAAGAAACTCTATGAGCAGGGTGATATCTATAAAAGTGAATATGAAGGTCTTTATTGTACTCCTTGTGAATCATTCTGGACAGAAAGTCAGTTAGTTGACGGTAAGTGTCCTGACTGTGGTAGAGAAGTTAAAAAAGCAAAGGAAGAAGCGTATTTCCTCCGTCTTTCAAAATATCAGAAACAGCTTGAAGAATTCATTGAAAGCAACGAAAACTTCATTTACCCTGAAGCTCGTAAAAAAGAAATGCTTAACAATTTCATCAAACCTGGTCTTCAGGACTTGTGCGTTTCCCGTACATCATTCAAATGGGGTATTCCTGTAACATTTGATGACCGTCACGTTATCTATGTTTGGATTGATGCACTTTCAAACTATATCACTGCTCTTGGTTACAATCCTGACGGCAGTGGTGACAATTATAAAAAATATTGGCCTGCTGATGTTCATATTATCGGTAAGGACATTGTTAGATTCCACACAATTTACTGGCCAATTATGCTTATGGCACTTGGTGAGCCACTTCCAAAGCAGGTTTATGGTCATCCATGGCTTCTTTTCGGTGAGGACAAGATGAGTAAATCCCGTGGTAATGTTATCTATGCTGATGACCTTACAGAGATTTTCGGTGTTGATGCAGTGCGTTACTATCTTCTTTCAGAGATGCCACACGCACACGACGGCTCAATTACTTATGAAGCAATGATTGACAGATTCAACACAGACCTTGCAAACACACTCGGCAACCTTGTAAATCGTACAATTGCTATGCAGAACAAGTATTTTGATGGTGTTGTTCAGGCTCCTGTTTGTGCTACTGAATTTGACGAAGACCTTAAAGAATGTGCAAATAAAGCACTTCAAGGTTTTGACAAATACATTTCAGAATACAAGATGAGTGATGCAGTTGAATGTGTAATTAACTTTGCACGTCGTTGTAACAAATATATTGACGAAACAATGCCTTGGGCTCTTGCTAAGGATGAAGCATCAAAAGAAAAGCTTGGTACAGTGCTTTACAATCTTCTTGAAGGCATTCGTGTTCTTTCTGTGCTCATCTCCCCTATTATGCCTGAAACTGCAGTTAAGATTGCGGAACAGTTAAATGTTCCTGTTGCAACTTATGATAGCATTCAGGAATGGGGTGGACTCGAAGCAGGTATCACAGTTGGTACTGCTACTCCTCTCTTCTCTCGTATTGATGGCGAAAAGCTTATTGCAGAGCTTCAGGCTAAAAAGGAAGCAGAAATGAAAGCAAATGCTCCTGCACCAAAAATCGAAGGACTTGCTCCAATTGAGTTCCCTGACTTTATGAAGGTTGAGCTTCGTGTTGCAGAAGTTAAGAATTGTGAGCCAATCAAAAAGGCAAAGAAACTTTTGAAACTCACTCTTGACGATGGTACAGGCACTGACAGAATTGTTGCAAGTGGTATTGCAAAATGGTATAAGCCGGAAGACCTTATCGGTAAAAAGGTTATCGTTGTTGCAAACCTTAAACCTGCAGTTCTTTGCGGTGTTGAAAGCTGTGGTATGATTCTTGCAGCTGATATTACTGAAGAGGATGCAAAAGTCATCTTCGTTGATAAAGATATGCCAAACGGAGCGAGAATAAGATAATGTATCATAACATTTTTGATTCACACGCACACTATGATGACGAGCAGTTTGAACTTGATAGAAACGAACTGCTCGTTTCTTTTAAAGAAAAAGGAGTTTCAG
>JAFYSE010000043.1 GCA_017546665.1 Clostridia bacterium
GTTATTGATAGTGGCAACTTTGACTGGGAACAGAATGACAAATTCCCGGGTCTTACACAACCTGACGAAAGCTATCACGGTGCAGTTTATACAAAGGATTTCGGCAAAGCAGGTTATGTTACAAAGATTGTTGCACAGCTTCTTCGCGACTATGGTTCAACTCCTGCTCCACAGAACTCATATTATCTTAACTTAGGTCTTGAAACACTTCATCTTCGTATGGAAAGACATTGTTCTAATGCTCTTGCTGTTGCTAAATATCTTGAAGCAAATGACAAGATTTCTTGGGTTAACTACCCTGCTCTTCCTGGTAACAAGTATTATGACCTTGTTCAGAAATATATGCCAAAGGGCACTTGCGGTGTTGTTTCATTCGGTGTTAAGGGTGGCAGAGATGCAGCAGAGAAATTTATGAACTCACTTAAGCTTGCTGCAGTTGTTACTCACGTTGCAGATGCAAGAACCTGTGTTCTTCACCCTGCATCTTCAACTCACAGACAATTAAGTGACCAAGAATTGGTTGAATGTGGTGTATCCCCTGACCTGATTAGATTCTCCGTTGGTATTGAGAATGTTGAAGATATTATCGCAGATATTGAACAGGCACTTGCTAATATATAAATGCAAAATTCAAAAGGCAGAATGCAAAATTAAAGGGACGATAACTCGTCCCTTGTTTTTATTGTTCTATAAAACACCAATCAGTCGGATTTCTTATAACATCATTCTTATCAATGAAGATGTCAATAAAATCATCATCGTCAATTGTAACAATATGTTCAACATCATCATAAATGTAAACATACTTTTTTGCAACAACCTCTGCACCAAAGAATATATTTATATTCTTTCCACTTTCGCACATGGAATATAAACCAATTTCTGAAATTTTCACAGCTGTTCCACCAACAAAATTCATTCTGCTGTTAAATAATTCATTTTCTTCAAATAACAGCATATATGCTTTTTCTTTATCGTGATAAAGATATGCTATATATTCCCCTTTCACTGCATATTTGCTACATGAATATTGAAATATGTTTTCAACATCTAACCTATCACGAAACATAGTTTTAATAGCATAATCATCATTAACTGATATTGAATTTGTGTAATGATAAGTAGGATAAGACACTAAAATGCCAATCAATAAAATCAGTGCAAGAATAATTGCAAGTAGAATTTTTGATTTCGATTTTCTCAATGACTTTACAATTATTTCATTTGACGCATTTGAGATTTTTTCTTCACCGATTTTTTCACCATTAAGAATCTCTGTTACTGAAACACCAAGAACCTCGGCAAGAGGAATAAGCATTGACACATCAGGTGAACTTCTACCTGTTTCCCATTTCGAAACAGCCTTATCGGTAATATTAAGTTTTTCTGCTAACTCTTTTTGATTATAACCTAATTCTTTTCTGCATTCTGCTATGAATTTACCTGTTCTATTATTATCCATAATTATTACCTCCTGTTGTTAAAATAACACATATAGATAAAAAAGTCACCCTACCATCGGTAGAATGACTTGAAAATGCTTAAATAATATAAAAATTAATAGTGTCTATTAAAACAATGTTTCAAAAACTGAAACATATTCAGGGAATAATGGAGTGAATTTAAGGATGATGAGAGCAACGGATGCACCTACTATAAAACCACCGATAACTTCAGGTAAGGTATGACCTTCTACCTTTTTGAGTTTTTTAAGGTCTTTACCAAGAACTGCTTCACGAACAAGTTTAAATTCATCAGTAAGTTTTCCCATTGGAAGTCTTACCTTGATTGCATCAAACATGGTAATAAATGCAAAAACACCTGCTACTGCAAAGATGTTTGAATTCCATCCTTCGAGAGCACCGATGCAAGTACAAAGTGAAATAACTGTTGCCGTGTGTGAACTTGGCATACCACCAAGTTTAAAAAGTGTTTCGATAGTAACCTTTTTTGCAACCTTGCCGTTTTTCTTGTCAACAAAATATTTAATCGTATTAATTATAACTTTCATTAATTGTGCTACAAACCAAGCACAAAGACAAACTAAAAATATTCTCATATTATCTCCTAAATAAAATCTTTTCCTAATTTTACAATATTCACCAATAAAATGCAAGGTAAAATTACAATATACACTAAATAATTTATTTCGGCAAAATATTCAAATATGATTTACCTTTTTAGTGCATTGTTCCAAAGTTCTATATTTTGAGATTTTATTATTTACAAACACTTTATGTAGTGTTATTATTAATACGATAAAGAAAATCATCTTCGGAAAACTGGCGAGATTTCTGCGAATATTCCTTTAAATCTTGTCCCCGAGCAAGATTTTTTTTTGCAAATTTTAAGCCTTTAAGTAAAGAATACTTATAAAGGCAAGGAGGATATGAAAATGGCAAAAAACAAAAATGCTATCCCTGAAACAGGTATTTATGATGCTAAACAATTAGGTATTCCTAAGATGCTTGTTCTTGGATTCCAGCACTTATTCGCAATGTTCGGTGCAACTGTTTTAGTTCCACTTCTTACTGGTCTTGACGTTGCAACAACTCTTCTTATGGCAGGTCTTGGAACACTTTTATTCCATGTGATTACAAAGTTTAAAGTTCCTGCATTCCTTGGCTCATCATTCGCATTCCTTGGTGGTTATGCTGCTGTTGCTCCACTTGACGGTGCAAACGGTATGACACAGAAAGAGCTTCTTCCTTATGCTTGTCTTGGCGTTGCTTGCGCAGGTCTTGTTTACCTTGTACTTGCAGGTATCATCAAGCTTGTTGGTATTAAGAAGGTTATGAAGTTCTTCCCACCAGTTGTTACAGGTCCTATCATTATTGCTATTGGTCTCGGTCTTTCAGGCTCAGCGGTTAGCAACTGTGCAACTAACTGGCCACTTGCTCTTATCGCTCTTGCAATCGTTGTTGTATTCAACATCTGGGGCAAAGGTATGGCTAAGATTATACCTATTCTTCTTGGTGTTCTTGGTGCTTATGCAGTTGCTATTGTTGTTGGTAATATTGGCGGCGTTGAAGGTTGGGCAATCGACTTCACAGCAGTTAAAGAAGCTGCTTGGATTGGTCTTCCTATCCACAAAGAAGCAACAGTACTTGGCGTTGACTGGTCACAGAAAGGACTTATCCTTAGCTCAATCATTGGTATTATGCCAATCGCTCTTGCTACAATGATGGAACATATTGGTGACATTTCTGCTATCGGTGCTACTGTTGGTAAAAATTACATTAAGGACCCAGGTCTTCACAGAACACTTACAGGTGACGGTATTGCAACAGCACTTGCTTCTCTTGTTGGTGCTCCTGCAAATACAACTTATGGTGAAAACACAGGTGTTCTTGCTCTTTCTAAAGTTTATGACCCTAAGGTTATCAGACTTGCTGCTGTTTTTGCAGTTGCACTTTCATTCTCACCTAAGTTCGCTGCAGTTATCAACTCACTTCCAACTGCAATCATCGGTGGTA
>JAFYSE010000044.1 GCA_017546665.1 Clostridia bacterium
CACAAGAATGAAAAGGAGAATTAAATGAATAAAGCAGAAAATTTTATTAACACACTGTTTGAGAAAACAGAAGAAACAGAGGCAGTAAAGCCTCAGACTACAGAAATCATAAAGATGCCCATGAACAGTATTGTTCCTAATTTTAAGAATCCGTACAAGTGCCGTGAAGAGGATATGAAGCCGTTGGAAGACAGTATCCGTGAAAACGGCATTATACAGCCGCTTATGGTGCGAAAGGATGATAAGGCTGATGTATATGAAATCATATCAGGGCATAGACGCTTCCTAGCAGCAACAAGGCTTAAACTGACAGATGTGCCGGTGGTGGTTTTAGATATCACAAAGGAAGAAGCAGACATTATCCTTGTTGACAGTAATCTGCATCGAGAGCATATTCTGCCCTCGGAAAAAGCCTTTGCCTACAAGATGAAAATGGATGCTATTAAAAAGCAAGGTAAACGAACAGATTTAACTTCGGACCAAGTCGGACCGAAGTTGTCAGCAGATGAAATATCTGATACCGACAGTGCATCTCAGGTGAAAAGATATATCCGTCTTACTAACCTGATTCCAAGGCTTCTTGCTTTGGTAGATAACGGTAAAATCGCACTTGGTCCTGCTGTTGAGCTTTCATATCTCAGCCAAGGGCATCAGAACTTTTTGGCTGAGGCTATTGAGAAAGAGCTCGCTACACCATCCCTTGCTCAGGCTCAGAAATTGAAGAAGCTGGAGCAAGAGGGAAATCTTGATGTCGGTACAATTCTTGGTATGGTTAAACAGCCAAAACCTAATCAGGTTGTTACGGTTAAAATCCCCGAAGATAAAATCAGTAAATATATGAAATCTACTGCTACCGTAAAGGAAAAGGAAGATTTTCTTGCAAAGGCTGTTGAATATTACGGTAAACATCTTCAGAGACAGAAAGACAGAGGTGCGAGATAATGAAAAAGCTTAAAGATTTTTATGGCCTTATTGGTGAGGAAGAATATGTAATCGACGGTGTCTGTTACAAGGTTTCTTCCAAGTTTGCACCCGTAAATATATGTAAGATCGAAAACACCATAAGTGACAAAGCACAAAAATATGTAGGCAGTGATTTTGCACATTTGACAAGTGCCGATGATAGAAATACAATGAATGCAGAATATATATGTTTGACTGCCGGGAAGGAGGACTAATGCAGTCTGAAGCAAACATCGGAATTGCTGCTATCTACTGCCGATTATCAAGAGATGACGGTACGGAAACAGAGAGTAATTCTATCGGCAACCAAAAGAAAATGCTGACACAAAAAGCAAAGGAATTAGGCTTAACAAATACCAAGTATTATGTTGATGACGGCTATACAGGCACAAACTTCAACAGACCTGCTTTTCAGGAGCTTCTTGATGATATTGAAATGGGATATATCTCAGTAGTTATCGTAAAAGACCTTTCACGATTAGGACGAGATTATGTTTCGGTTGGTCATTATACGGATAACTATTTCCCTGAGCATAATGTAAGGTTTATTGCTGTTAATGATATGGTTGACAGTGATGAGGGTGAAAACGAAATCGCGCCCTTTAAAAATGTTATGAATGAAATGTATGCAAGGGATATCAGCCGTAAGGTCAGGAGTGCTCATCGCATTCGAGGTAATATGGGAGAACCGTTATCACAGCCACCGTACGGGTATATGAAAAGTCCTGAAAATAAGAAGAAGTGGATAATTGACCCCGAAGCTGCAGAGATAGTAAGGGACGTTTACAGAATGTGTCTTGAGGGTATGGGAAACGAAGCCATTGCAGGAGAATTACAAAGACGAGAAATTCTTATCCCTATGGCATATTGGCAAAGCAAAGGACTTAAACGTGGCGGTAAGAATACACAACCGAATCCGTACAAGTGGTGTAAAACTACTGTTCAGAAAATACTCTGCCAACAGGAATACTGCGGTGACGTTATCAACTTCAAGACCTATTCCAAAAACTTCAAGAACAAAACCCGTATTGATAATCCCGTGGAGAATTGGAAAATCTTCAAGGATGTTCACGAGCCGATCATTGACAGAGATACTTGGGAAACGGTACAGAAACACACTGCAAGGACAAGGCGTAGAGCCCCTAAGAAAGAGAATGCAAGAAAGCATATTTTCAGCGGTCTTATCCGTTGTGCGGATTGCGGAAGCAATATGAGTTATCATACAAATACCGTCAACAAGGACATTCACTATTTCAGTTGCAGTAATTATGTAAAGGATACTCGTGGCACTTGTCAGGCTCGACACTATATCCGTGCAGATGCTCTTGAACAGATAGTTGTCTTTGAACTGAAACGCCTTGCGATAATGCTTCAACAGGATGAGGAACTTCTTGTAGCTATTCTTGAGAAGAAAACCAACAAGGATTTCTATGACGAGAAAAAGTATCTTGAGGAGCAGTTGCAGAAAGCAATAGTTCGTCAACAGTCGGTTGCTTCTCTTTATGAAAAGCTGTATGAGGACAATGCAACAGGCAAGGTTACGGATGAATGGTTCACTCATATGTCCCATAAGTATGAGGTAGAGAGAACAGAGTTGAAGGTCAGGATATTTAACCTTAGAGAAAAGGTTGCAAATATGCAGACAGTTCAGCACAGCAAGGATATGTTTATCGGTGCGGTAAGAAAGTTCCTTGATATGGATACTATCACAGCACCGCTCATTCACGAGCTCATTGACCACATTGATGTTTATGAGGCAGAGGGCAAGGGTAAGAACAAGACACAGAGAGTTGTAATTCACTACAACTTTGTAGGCTATCTTGAAATACCCGAAAACGACGAACCTTGTTTCACAGCGGATACCCGTCAGGGCGTAGCAATAGGTTATATTGCGAAACCTACAGAAAAGTCAGCATAACAAAAAGTCGCACTCCGAAAGGAATGCGACGATACATAAAAATGATAAAAATATATACAAAACTCTATTTTAAGCAAAAAAATTGAGTATTCACAGGTCAAATCCCTTATGAATACTCAATATGGTGCGAGAGACGGGACTTGAACCCGTACGGGATTACCACACGCCCCTCAAACGTGCGCGTCTGCCGATTCCGCCACTCTCGCATATCGGTCGTTCTCTCGAACGCAAGAGACATTATAGCAAAGTGAATCGACAGTGTCAAGCATTTTTTTAAAAAATTTTAAATATTTTTATATTGAACTTTCTTTGGAATGTTTTATCGGCTTAACAGTAGGCTTTTTAGCCTTTTTAGGCAGTCCCTGTGCGATTGTCGGAAATTCGTTGTCAATATCGTTTGTGGGTTGAATTTCATAGGTCCCGTATTTGTTAACCATTTCCCAAGGTGTTTCGGGATTATCGGGAATATATGTTATCCGTTCTTCCATCTGATTTATATAATTTTTTTCTTTATCCATGATTTATCACCAATTTTAGTATGGATAGGGATTGGGATAACTATTCATTGAAAATTCTTTTTGTTTCAAATTATAATTTATCGAACTCTTTAATGATGTTTTCTTGGCTCCCTCTGACGAGGGAGCTGTCGAACGAAGTGAGACTGAGGGAGAGATTTAATAAACGATAAAACTATCTCTCCCTCCGTACAAAATCAAAGATTTTGCCACCTCATTACTCGCCTACCGGCTCAGACAGCACTAATTCGGCATCCACCGGATGCCCGTGCCCTCGTCAGAGGGAGGCAATTATAATCGCAACGCAGTTCCGACATTTTGCACTTTGCATTTTGCATTCCTCGATAAACTCCAATTTGTCAAATTGAAGCTTTGTAGTTTAATACATATTACTTTTTTATTGCATATAAAATTTTGGTGTGGTATGATATATAATGAATTATTATATTCTTCAAGGGAGATTACAATGAGTAAGTTAAAGGAATATCTTAAACTGTTTGAAGAAAACGAAATACTTTGCGAATGTACTGCTGATGAAAATATGGAAATCGGCTATATTTCATATAATTCAAGGGATATTAAGGAAAACACCTTCTTCCTTTGTAAGGGTGCACATTTTAAAGAAGAATTTTTGCTTGATGCATTAAATAAGGGTGCAACCTTATATATTGCAGAGAAAAAGTACAATACAGATGCACCTTGTGTAATTGTTTCCGATGTGCGACTTGCAATGGGGCTTATGGCGAATTTCTATTATGAAAATGCCTATGAAAAATTAAATCTTGTTGGTATTACAGGCACAAAGGGAAAATCAACAACAGCATATTTTATTAAGTATATAGAAGACGAATATCTTTTGAGCCTTGGCAAGAAAAAGAGTGCTATTGTGTCTTCAATCGACACCTATGACGGTGTTATTAATATTGAAAGTCATTTAACAACTCCTGAGCCTTTTGATTTGCACAAGCATTTTGACAATGCAGTAAAAAGTGATATTGAGCATTTTACAATGGAGGTTTCTTCTCAGGCTCTTAAATATGGACGAGTTTTTGGTGTGAATTTCACAATAGGTTGTTATCTCAACATTGGTCTTGACCATATCAGCGCTATTGAGCACCCCGATTTTGAAGACTATTTCAGTTCAAAAATGAAGATTTTCTCACAATGTAAAACTGCAGTTGTAAATCTTGATACGGACCATAGTGAAGAAGTGATTGAAGCATCAAAGAATGCTCCGGAAGTAATCACATTCAGTACGAAAGACGAAAAGGCTGATGTTTACGGATACAATATAAGAAAAGATGGCTCTGACACAGTTTTTACCGTTAGAACAAAGGATTTTGACCGTGATTTTACTCTTACAATGCCGGGACTTTTCAATGTTGAGAACGCTCTTTGTGCTATTGCTGTTTGTATAAAGCTCGGTATCCCTGAAAAGTTCATTTGCACAGGTCTTTTAAAGGCTCGTTCAAGTGGACGAATGGAAGTTTATGAAAATGGTGACAAGAGAATAACTGCCATTGTTGACTATGCTCACAACAGAATGAGCTTTGAAAATCTTTTCAATTCCGTACGAAAAGAATATCCAGGCAGAAAGGTTGCTATTGTTTTTGGATGTCCCGGTAACAAAGCACTTATTCGTCGTAAGGATTTAGGCGAAATTGCAGGTCAGTATGCAGATATGACCTATATTACAGAAGAAGACCCGGGCGAAGAATCATTACAAAAAATTTCCCTTGAGGTTGCTTCTTTCGTTGAGTCCCAAGGTGGTAAATACAAAATCATTGATGACCGTGGAGAAGCAATCAGTACTGCTATTAATGAAATGGGTACAGATAGTGTTATTCTTATAACAGGTAAGGGTAATGAAACAAGGCAAAAGCGTGGCATTGAGTATATTGATTGTCCAACAGACGTTGAATATACACTCAAAGCCCTTAAAGAGTATGATAAAACTCACGGACTTGATAGTGAAGAAAAAATAAAAAACGTTCAGGATATTTTGCCCCAGCTTCATAAACTCCACAACAAAAAAGTTGTAATTAAGCTTGGTGGCAGTTGCCTTGATGATGAACAGCTTATGAAAAATCTTCTTGAAGATATTGCGCTTCTCACAATGGTTGGGGCAAAAATCATTGTTGTTCACGGTGGTGGCAAGGAAATCAGCAAAACCCTACAACAAATGAACCTTGAGTCTGAATTCTATGAGGGTTACCGAATCACGGGGGACAACGAGATGAATGTTGTTGAAATGGTGCTTTCGGGCAGTGTTAACAAGAAAATTGTTGAAAGATTTTCTCAAAGTGAAATTTCATCCGTTGGAATCAGCGGTGCAGACGGAAATATTTTAAAGGCCGTGCCTAAATATATAAATGGTAAAGCGTTGGGCAGAGTTGGAGATATCTCAAAGGTGGATACATCACTTATTGAAACTCTTTTTGAGAAGGATTATACAGTTGTTCTTTCCCCTGTTGGCAGATGCGATGCATTGGGTACAGTAAATATCAATGCAGATGATGCAGCGGGACAAGTTGCCCTTGCTTTGGGTGCAGATTACCTCGTTTATATTACAGATGTTAACGGAATTTTCCTTGATAGTCAGAATGAGAAAACTGCACTTGAACAAGTGAATGTGGAAAAAGCAAAAATGCTTATTGAAAGTGGACTTGCAAAGGGTGGAATGATTCCAAAACTTCGCAACATCATTAATCTCATTGAAAATGGTGTTAAGGAAGTTGCAATTCTTAATGGTAGAGTGAGATACAATATCATTTCCGAATTTATCGGTGCAAAAACTGTTGGAACGGTGGTGACTCGTGAGTAATGGATATTAAAAAAGTAGTTAAAACAGCAAAGACAATTTCAAAGGTTGTTCCCTTTGTAACAGCTGCAATAGGTGTGGCTACATTGGCTCTTGCTAAATACGAAGAAAAACAGGGAAATTATTCAAGGGATTTTCCTGAAGTTGAAAATGAAATGAAAGCAAAAATTGAAGAGGTGAAAAAAGCATAATGGCAAAGAAAAAATCAATTTTCGGGACAGCTCTCGGCTATGGCATAGGGGCTATCGGCCTTGATTTAAGCTATGGTATGTTCTATTCATACCTTTCATACTATCTTTCAAGTGTTTTAGGATTGGAAGAAGGCTTCTTGCTTTTAATTACTCCACTTGCTCGAATCTGGGACGGTATCAACGACCCTATGATGGGTACAATCGTTGATAACACAAGAACAAAGCACGGTAAATACAGACCATGGATTTTAATTGGTGCATTGTGTAATGCAGTTGTACTTTTCCTTTTATTTACATCATTTGGAATGAGTGGAATGCCTCTTTACATATACATAGCAATTATGTATGTTGCTTGGGGTATGACAAACACAATGGCCGATATTCCTTATTGGTCAATGATTCCATCATTCACAAGTGAAGAAAAAGAGAGAAATCTCGTGGCAACTGTTGCACGTTCATTCTCAGGTATCGGTCAGGGAATTATTTCAATTCTTACACCTATTATTTGTCCTTTACTTTCAAGTGGTATTACTGACGAAAAAGGATATAGTGCAAGTGGTTTCTCCCGCTGGGCAGGAATTTGTGGTGTTGCACTTGTGTTCTTTGCACTTGTTTGTGTGCTTATTACAAAGGAAACCAATGTTGTTTACGGTGAAAAGAAGAAATTTAGCCTTAAACAGATTTTTGATGTTATCAAGAGTAACGACCAGCTTGTTGTATTTATAGTATTTGCTATGCTTTCAAATGCGGGTTGGTATCTCACAAGCTCAACGGCTGTTTATTATTTCACAGACTCCTTGGGCAACTCAAAATTGCAGTCACTCTTCCAGACAATCGGTACAGTTGGTTCTGTTTTAGGTCTTTTGGTTGTGCCTGTGCTTACAAAATGGTTTACAAAGCGTCAGACCTATACAATTTCACTTGTAACAGCAATTGTTGGTTACGGACTTATGCTTATAACAGGCCCAATTCTTAAACTCAATGTTGTAATTATGGATGTTTGCTATATTCTTGCATCTGTTGGTGTTTCTTCAATGTTTGTGTCACAGACAATTTTCCTTGCAGACATTGTTGACTATGGCGAATACAAGAATGGGGAGAGAAGTGAGAGTATTACTTTCTCAATGAAGGGCTTCTTGCAGAAAATGGCTTACACAATGCAGACAATCGTACTTTTCGGTGGTCTTGGAATTATGAATTACAATGACCAGATTACTGCTAATGTAGGTCTTAACGATACAACGAAAACAGGTATCGGTGTAATCTGCTTTGGCGTTCCAATGCTCTTCTTCCTTGCATCTTTACTTGTTTTCCGTAGTAAGTTCAAGGTTTATGGTGAACTTGCAGATAAGGTTCACGATTATATTATTGAAAAGAGAGCGTCAGGTGAATAATTATGGCAGATTTGAAGTTTTATCAGATTACCGATTTGCATCACTATGCTCTTGAACTTGGCACAGAAGGAAAAGCCTTCGAAAGCATTTGTCTTTCCGACCAGAAATGTCTTGCAGAAACAGGGGCTATGATTGATGCCTATTTTGACAAGATTATTGAAGATAAGGATACAAATATTGTTCTTATTACAGGTGATGTTACTTGTAACGGTGCAAAGGAAAGCCATTTTGACTTAATTCCAAAGTTGCAAAGACTCAAAAATGCAGGTAAAAAGGTTTATCTCACAACAGGTACTCACGATTACTATATGGAAAATGGTAACGGTACGGGCAAGGCCGAAAAATGTGTTGGTGATGAGCTTTTGACTGCTACTCGCACAGAAAGAGATGAACTTTTAGAAATCTATCACGACTTTGGTTTAAATGAAGCGATTTCATTACATAAACCAAGCCATTCATATTGTGTGCAGTTACAGGAAGGTTATCGTTTGCTCTGTCTTAATGATGATGGTGACGAATTCTTCTGTGGTTATTATGACGACTGCCTTGAATGGATAAAAGAACAAATTGATGATGCAAAGGCGAATGGTGACTATATTTTTGCAGTAACACATCATCCTGTTTTGCCACCAACCCCAATTTATCCGCTTTTTAGTCGTCGAGATATGCTTGGTGATTTTGAAAAGACATCGGAATTCCTTGCAGACAATGGTGTTAAGTTTATTTTCACAGGACATACTCACATGATGAATATTGCGAAAATGACAACGCCAAAAGGAAATGAGTTATACGATATTAACACTTGCTCAGCGGTTGGATACCCAAATGCTATGCGAAAAGTTGTTATGACCGACACAGAAGTTATTGTTGATAGCGTGAAAATTGATAATTTCGATTGGGATTTAAAGGGAATGACTGTTGACGAATACACAAAGGCCAATTTCCAAGAATTCTTAAACGCAATTTTTGATTCTATGGCTTATGACATTCCAAAACTTGCCGAGCTTTCAACATCTTTTAGTATGACACCTGAAATGGTATATAAATTAGAAAAGGTGCTTGTGCCATTTGGTAAATTCTTACAGAAAGCAACTTTTGAAACAATAGGAAAAATATTTGGAATCAGCAAATATGTTCACGAATCAATCAAGGATAGAAATGTAAAGGATTTCCTTTTAGAGTGTGTAACAAATGTTTTTGTAGGTGACGAGCCTTATAACCCATATACTCCCGAATATCTCGCACTCTGGGCATTGTTTAACAAGAGAGTGAAGAAAATCCTTAAACCAATAAAGGGTGGAGAAAAGATTTCAGAAATTCTTGACATTATTCTTGATGGAGTGCTTTATGATGCTCCGCCAAGTGACTGGAAAGGTGTCTTTGAAAAATAGGGAAGAAACAATGAGTTTTTCAGACGAAAAATATCTAGATTTCTGTTTAATTCCTATTATTTGGCTTTTTGAAAATGTTGACAAACCATTTTCAATATGATATAAATATATTATCAATATGTACTTTGGTACATTGTTGTAGTTGCGACCTTGCAACAACAAAAAATCTTAGGGCAAAGCCCAAAAAAGGAAGGTATAAAACAATGAAGAAAATCGTAAGTATTCTTGTAGCAGTTTTAGTTGTTTTCAGTATGTTTGCTATTACAGCTTCAGCAGCAGGTGCTCCAACAATTTCAGCTGTTTCAAATGTAAGCACAGCAAAGAAAGACGATATCGTTAAGGTAACAGTTAGCACATCAGCAAACTCAAAGCTCTGCTCATTTGGTGCAGAATTAATATATGATGCAACAGAGTTTGAAGTTGTTACAGGTACAACATTCAACGCTTTCCCTGGCGCTGAATACCTTAATACAGCAACTGCAGGTAAGGTAAAATATACTGGTGCATCTGCAACAAATATCAACGATGCAACAACAACTCTTTTCACAGTTGAATTCAAGGTTCTTAAAGCAGGCGGTACAATTAAGTTCGCAGTTGAAGAAGCTTATGTAACAGATGGCACAAACGACATTGACGTTACAGCTCAGATTGCAGGTAAGAACATTACAATCGGTTGTGCTCACGCTAACAAGGAAGACAAAGTTACAACAGCTCCAACATGTACAGCAGCTGGTGTAAAGACAACATCTTGTAAAGATTGTGGTGCAGCTCTTGGCACATCAGCAGTTCCTGCAGCAGGTCATAAGTTTGCAGACGCAGTTGTAACAAAGGCTCCTACATGTACAGAAGCAGGTGAAAAGACAGGCACATGTACAGTTTGTGGCGAAAAGACAACATCAGCAGTTCCTGCAACAGGTCATAAGTTTGCAGACGCAGTTGTAACAAAAGAACCAACATGTACAGAAAAGGGCGAAAAGACAGGCAAATGTACAGCTTGTGGTACAGAAGCTAAGGAAGAAATCCCAATGGCAGGCCACAAATATGGTGACTGGAAAGTAGTTACTCCTGCAACAGAAACAAAAGACGGCGTTAAGGAAAGAACTTGTGAAGTTTGTAAGAAAGTTGACACAGGTGTTATCTCTAAGAAACCAGCAACTAACAAGCCAAGTGGTGATGATAACAGAGTTGAAGCAGACTTAGGCAACAACACAAGCGCTTCAATGACATTCGCATTCGCAGCAGCAGGTCTTGCTCTTGTAACAGGTACAGTTGTTCGCAGAAAGCGCAAATAATTAAAAATTGAGATTTTTAGAGGACGGTTTTAAACCGTCCTTTTTTGTTATATTCGGGGCTTGTCTTTCATATACATTACCAAAAGGAGGTTTTGTTATGACAGACGACAAAAAAATACCAAAAATGCCACACAATGTGATTATGGAGGAGAGAAAGAAACTTTCCGTTTCGGGAGTAGTGGATATTGATTCTTTTGATGAGCAGGCAATAATTGCAATAACCGAGCAGGGAGAAATGACTATCAGGGGTTGGAATCTGCATATTACCCGATTGAATTTAGAACAGAGTGAATTAATGGTGGAAGGTGAAATCTCATCCCTCACATATACCGATGTTCGACCACAGGCAAAGGGCTTTTTTGCAAAGGTGTTCAGATGACGGATTATATATACAGTCTGAGTCTTGCATCACAGACCAAGGGCTTTTTGTTTTCTTTGGGATTTGGTTTTCTTATGGGTGCCGTTTACGATATTTTCAGAATTGTGAGAATAGGAATTTCAAGGGGCAAAAAGTTACAAATCGTTCTTGACATATTATATTGCATACTGTTGGCGTTCCTGACTTTTATCTTTTTTATTACCATCAATGAAGGTGAAATCAGAATTTATCTTCTTCTTGGCGAAGCCGTTGGTTTTATGGCTTATGGTCTTTCTTTGGGGGTTATTGTAATTGCCTTTGCGGAGACTTTTATTGGTTGGATTAAGGCAGGGTTTAAACTGATTTTCAAACCGATAAGAAAATTGCTATGGAAAATCAAGCAATTTCTCAACAAAGGAAATAAAAGGAATAAAAAACTTAAAAATAAATGGAAAATACTCTTGAAACCTAATAAGCACTTGTTGTATAATCTATTTGTTAAAAAAGGAAATCCGGTAAACAAAAATCTTGATGAAAAGGAAGTGTGACCAGTGGCTCAGGCAAAAACTGCGGGAAAGAAAAAACAAAAAAATAGTTTTATTCTTACTTTAGGCTTGATTCTTTTGGTTGGTTATTTCATTATAACCATTGTTGGTCATGTTATTGACATCAAGGAAAGTAGTGCTGAATTAGAACAACAGAAACAGATTCTTGAACAACAACTTGCTGAAAACGAGCAGATGAAAGAAATTGTTGAATCTGACGACAAGAGTGCCTACATTGAACAAGTTGCAAGGGAGCAGCTTGGCTTTGGAAAGCCAAACGAAAAAGTGTTCTATGACGTTACACCGGGGGCATAAGTAGGAGGAAATGCAGTTTTATGCAAATTGACATCGGCTCAATTCACGAAGGAGTGGTTACCGGATTAACCAAATTCGGTGCTTTCGTAAAGCTTGAAAATGGTACATCGGGTATGGTACATATTTCCGAGGTTGCAAGTGAATATGTAAGTGATATTTCACAGCATCTCAAAGAAGGGGACAAAGTTAAGGTTAAGGTTCTTGAGGTTAATGATAATGGTAAAATGAGTCTTTCAATCAAGAAGGCATTACCTGAGCCTGAAAAACCAAAGCAACCAAGACCAAGACCACAGAATAATAGAAATTCTGACCGTGGTTGGAAGGGTGCTCCACAACAGGAGTCAAACGCACCAATGTCTTTTGAAGATATGATGGCGAAATTCAAAGCACAGAGCGAGGACAAAATGAGCGATATTAAACGTAGCTCTGACCGTCGTGGCGGAAACACAGGATATCGTAAGGGTGCGCGACAAGGATAATAGTTTATAAAGGATGAGGAAACTCGTCCTTTTTCCATATCTAGTACAATTTTTTGTAAATATTTGACAACTTATTAAATAATACTTTACATTTTATGTGCATATGTGCTACAATGAACTTGGATAAGATTGCTATAATTTTATCTTAATTCAATGTAAAGGAGATGTCGTTGTGAACATTACTATTGTTGGTCGTAAATGTACTCCAAGAGAAGATTTTAAAGAGAGAGCAGAAACAAAGCTCAAAAAGGTTGAAAAATTCTTTGGACCTGACGCAACGGCGAAAATCACTGCTACTGTTGAGAAAAATCAGAAAATATGTGAGATTACACTCACAAAGAAAAGTATGATTTTCCGTGCACAGGAACGTAGTGATGATTTAGAAGATGCACTTGATATGTGCGTTGATTCTTTAATTCGTCAAATTAGAAAAAACAAAACAAGAATTGAGAAAAAACTACGTGATGTTTCATTTGACGAAATCTTGGCAGCGGATTATGATGAAGAAGAGCTTGAGGTTGTAAGAAGTAAAACAGTTGTTTTAAAACCTGAAACTGTTGATGAGGCAATTCTTCAGATGAATCTTCTGGGTCATATGTTCTATATGTTCCGTAATGCCGAGACAGATGACATCTGTGTTGTGTATAAAAGAAATGACGGAGGCTATGGCCTTATCGAACCCGATTATGAGTAAGTAAAACACGACGGCGGGGGAAACCTCGCCGTCTATTAATTTAAGAGTTAGGACGAACAAAATGAGAGAAAAAAATACTATGGGAAAGAAAAAAGACATTAAATTGAGAACAGTTTCGGTAGTTTCTGTAATAGTTGCTGTTTTATTGTTCTTTGCACCGAGCAAGGAACAAAAGATTATGGAATGGTATGCTGAAAAGACTATTGATAAGGATTTAGTTCTCACTATTGACCTTGATGAACAGAATGAGCCTTTCGAGGGTTTTGGTTGTTCTTCTTGCTGGTGGTCACAGATTGCAGGTAATGGGGCAAATGCTGAAGAAATCGCAAAACTTCTTTATAGCAAGGAAGGTCTAGGCCTTAATATCTACCGATACAATGTGGGTGCAGGTTCAAAGGATGACCCCGACGGAAAAATTAATAGCTCTTGGAGAGAAACAGAGAGCTTTTATGTAAAAGATGAGGCAACAGGCGAATTTTATTATGATTTCACAAGGGACGCAAATGCTCAGGCGATGCTCGATTTGTGCCTTTCCTATGGTTGTATTGACACAGTTGTTCTCTTTGCAAATTCACCTCACTATTCAATGACTTTAAATGGTGATGCAGGTGGTAACTCTGAATGGTGGGTATGCAACCTTCCTGAAGAAAATATAGAAGCCTATGCAGAGTATTTCCTTACAATAACAGAGTATTTTATTGAAAAGGGTGTTCCTGTTAAATACATAAGCCCTATTAACGAGCCTAACTGGTCATGGGGTGAAGGTGGATATCCTGGACAAGAGGGTTGCTTCTATAATTCGGAGGATATTTACAAGGTTTACAAGGCATTTGCAAAGGAAATGGCAGAAAGAAATATTGAAGGAGTTCTTCTCTCGGGTCCTGAATCCGGTGAAATCGGACATAGAACTTACGAGTGGTTTGAATATATGTACAAAGACCCCGAAATCCGTCCTTATTTAGGTAATTTGTCATATCACAGCTATTGGACAGATAACAATGTTTTAAATAAAATTAACTTTGGTGAATGGCTTGAAGATAATATTACTGACCTTCCTGTTGAAATGTCAGAATGGTGCCATCTTCCTTGCACATCACCTATTGACGATATAAGCGGTGCTCTTTTACAGGCAAGAGTTATGGCTAACGACCTTAATTTCACAAATGTTGATTCATGGACTGCTTGGGTTGGCGTTAATGGAATTGGACTTGACGGTGAAGGCAGAGAATATTCTGATGGACTTTTAGTGGCTGCTGATGAGAATATTACAGGAATTAAAATTCCAATGAGATATTATGCAGTTGCTCATTATACAAAGTTTATCCCTGTTGGCAGTGTTAAGGTTAGTACCGAGAAAAACATTTACGATATGATTTGGGAAAAGGATTGGGCAGGTAATATTACCGGTGCAAACTTTGTAACAAATATGGTTTCCTATCTTACACCTGACGGAAGGGTTGTTACTGTTATCACTAATGAGGGTGAGGACAGAGACTTAAAGGTAAAAGTTGACCGTAAAAATATGACAGTTTACACAACTACTCAGGAAGCACAGATGCAGGAAACATATTCAGAAAAAAAGACAGAAATCACACTTCCTGCAAATAGTATTACAACTATTGTTTTTGAGAATTAAATTTTAGGAAAGGGAAATTATTATGAAAAAAGTTTTATCTGTTATAATTGTTATAGCATTACTTTTTACACAGTTTGTTCTTCCCGCTTTTGCTATGGATGAAAACATAGTTATTGAAAACGTTACAGTCACAGCGAATAGAGATTTGGTTGCGTATTATGACGGAAGCTGGGATGTTGAATACGACGATGACGAAAATGAAATAGATGTTTTCTATTACGATACAACAAATGCAGACCTTTGGTTTGAAATTGAAATGGCTGAAGATGAAACCTTTAGTGGTGATATGTGGGATGTGTCAAGTTTTCTCGATGCAACTATGGTTTATGAGTTAATCACTTGTTATGATGAAAACCACATCGGCACCTATGAAGTGGAAATCAGCTGTGAATATTTTACAACAACTGTCGAAATAAATGTTGTTGAAAATCCGGTTGAATCTGTTGAGGCAGAGGCAAGGGCAACTTTAATTGAAAATTGGAACGGTGAATGGATAACATATTGTGAAGACGGTGAATGTGTAGAGTATTTTAATTACGACATATATCAGGCATATCCATATTACACAATCACATACAAAGACGGTACAATTTATGAGGGTAATGAGGAAGAAATCTGGGAGCAGACCGGGTATTATCCATACGATATAGATAATCAGTTTGACAATCCTTGGGAGATAGGTAAGAATACTGCCAAGGCAACCTTCCTTGGTGTTGAGTGCGAATATGAAGTAGAGGTTGTTGAAACACCCATCGAAAGCATAGAAGCAGAAGCAACATTTCCATTGTATGAAAATTATAGCGGATATTGGGCAGAAAATGATGACGAGGGAAAAGATTATTTTGTATATTCCGTAATGGATGCTCTTCCCGTTTTCACAGTAACCTTTAAAGACGGAACAGTAATCGAAGGTACAGCAGACCAAATTGCCTATGAAACAGAGGAATATCCTTTAGTAACTGACGACCAACAGGAAAATCCTTGGAGCCTTGGAGAAAATGTTGCAGATGTTAATTTCATGGGAATTGAGGCACAGTTTACAGTTGAGATTGTTAAGGATAATGTGGTTAGCATTACAGGCGAACCTATGACATATCTCATTGAGAATTATAATGGTTTCTGGGAAAACTACATTGATGAAAATGAAAACGAAACAAAATATTTCAGTTATTATGTTTATGATGCCGAGCCAATGTTCACAATTACTTATGAAGATGGTTCAACATTTACAGGTACTGATGAGGAAATCTATGGAAAAACAGGCGTTTGGACTTATGATGAAACAGAACAGTATCTAAAACCTTGGAGCGTTGGTGAAAATACAGCAAATATGTCCTATCTTGGTCATGCCTTCGAGGTAACCTTTGAGGTTGTTGAATCACCGGTTGAAAGTGTTGTTCTTATAGAAGAAAACGGTCTTACTATTGAAATCAAGTACAAGGATGATGAAACTGCAACAAAAGAAAAGGCTATTGATTTCCTTGTTGAGATGGTAGGTTGGGAATATAAGACGTATATCATTACTGTAAATGGTATGATTGAATGTGAAATCTATGCTAATGGGGACGAAGAAGCACAAGAGTTTTATATAAGCGTACTTGGTGTGGAGAGTAACAAGCTTGATAATTGCGATTGGTTGAATGCTGTAATGTGTGCAAATGAAGTGGCTTATAGCTCATTGATTTATGCAACAGGTAGCGAAGAACTTTATGATAAGAAGTTTGCAGGATATAACAGTGCTGACGAAAATCAAGACCTTACACAGATGGTAGCATTGGCAGCATATCTCTGTGAATATGATCCAGAAATAGATGAACCATATTATCATCATAACCTTGGGACTGACGTAATCAATGAAGACCTTGCTTTGGTATTTGGCGTGACCTTGGAAGATTTTACAGGTGTCAATGGATATGATGCCGAGACAGGAATGGTTGAAATCTTTGAGCCTATGGAATCTGCCTATGAGTTTGAAACAAAGGATATGAATTTTGTTGATGGCAAATGGGAAAAGGTTTACAGAGTAGTAGAAGTAGAAAGTGGCGATGTTGAAATTCTTAAGGTTGTTCTTAATGAGGAAATGACAATCGACAAAATTCTTTTCCGTACATTCGGTGATGTTAACGGTGACGGAAAGGTTACTGCTTTTGATGCAAGGCAAATTCTTCAATATGTTGCTATGATGAAGGATTTTGATGAGTCACAATTACTCGCTGCAGATATAACGGGGGACGGCAAAATAGGTGCTATTGATGCTCGTGGAGTTCTTCAATACGCTGCAGGAATGAAAGAGTTTTAAACAGAAGATGAGGGTAGTTTTCACTACCCTCATTTTTAGTGGTATTCCATTCCAAATGCCTCAACATAAACGGGGGAAAGACGGTTGGATAAAAGATTTGCAAACTCATATTGTTCGTAATCCGTTTTTGAGGTTTGGTCAACTTTTTTGAAAATCATAATGGCTACGGACGACTCGTGATGAGTTTCAATGAAAAAACATCCGTCTAGCTCTGCACAGACCCTTCGCACAAAGGTAAGACCCTTACCGTCAATATTATTTAAAGGGAAATTCCCCTCGTTTCTGATTTCCACCTTTACAAAATTACCGTATTCAACAGTTTTTACTGTGACAAGTGAGTTTGTTCCGTAAAGATAGGCGTTAGATAGCAGATTGAGAAGTGCCTTTGCAATAAAATGATAATTTCCATGAACCGAACAAGTAGAGTTACCACAGTAAATAAAGCTTTTTCCGTTGTGAGATGTGAAAACATCAAAGGCAGAGGTTATGTTTTCGCAAAGCGAGGATATGTTAACATTTTCAGATAGAAAATCAAGAGGGGCGGAAAAGTCTAAATCTCGTAAGCTTGTGTAAAGGCTGCGAAGCTGGACTTCGTCTTTTTTCTCAAAGGCTTTGTCAAAGAAGAATTGCAGTTTTTCCCGTAAGAACTGATTTTCGTCCGAGAAGACCTGTGAAAAGTGCTTGTAATTCATATAAGACCCCTCCCATACTATAAATTTTATACCCTTTTTAACTTATTATTCCTTGATTTTTATAGTAATTGACAAAAATTTCACATAATGTCACTTTTTTGAAAAATACTCTTGCATATTTGCACAAAAAGATATAAAATAATAATGCACTAATGCGAAATAATATTAGTAATAATTTTTTTGGAGGAATTCAAAATGTCAGTTAAAGTTGCAATTAACGGTTTCGGCCGTATCGGACGTCTCGCTTTCAGACAGATGTTCGGCGCAGAAGGCTACGATGTTGTAGCAATCAACGACCTTACAAAACCATCAATGCTTGCTCAGCTTCTCAAGTATGACACAGCACAGGGTGGCTACTGTGGTAGAATCGGCGAAGGACTTCAC
>JAFYSE010000045.1 GCA_017546665.1 Clostridia bacterium
TACAAAAAGCTGTAATAGAGGGTTATAAGGCGTGCGTTGTATTTTTAGTACAAATGAATGATGTTAAATATTTTGAGCCGAATATAGAAACTCATTTAGAGTTTGCACAAGAACTTGAAAATGCACATAAAAATGGTGTTGAAATATTTGTTTACGATAGTATAGTAACACCTGAAGAAATAATAATGCATAATAGAGTAGAAATAAAAATGCCGTAGTCAATTGACTACGGCATTTCATATAATTATTGTGTTTTGGGAATTAACCAAATCGTGAAAGTAAGAATCCTGCCGCAACTGCTGAACCAATAACACCTGCAACGTTAGGACCCATTGCGTGCATCAAAAGGAAGTTTGAAGGATTATATTTTCTACCTTCTGTCTGTGACACACGAGCTGCCATAGGAACCGCAGAAACACCTGCTGAACCGATGAGTGGATTTACTTTTCCCTTAGTAATAACATTCATAATTTTTGCAAATATAACACCGCCTGCAGTTGAGAATGAAAAAGCAATCAAACCAAGACCGATAATAAGCAATGTTTTAAGGTCGAGGAATGTTTTACCTTCTGCAGTAGCACCAACAGTAACACCTAAAAGGATTGTTATAATGTTGCAAAGTGCATTTTGTGCTGTGTCTGAAAGTCTGTCAGTAACACCGCTTTCTTTGAAAAGGTTACCAAGCATAAGGAAACCAAGAAGGGGAGCAACTGAAGGAAGAATAAGAACACAGATAACTGTAACAACAATTGGGAAAATGATTTTTTCAGCTTTGCTGACTGTGCGAAGCTGATTCATTTTAATTTCACGTTCTTTTTTAGTTGTGAGTGCTTTCATAATAGGTGGTTGAATAAGTGGAATCAACGCCATATATGAATAAGCAGCAACGGCGATTGGCCCTAAAAGTTGTGGAGCAAGTTTACCAGTAAGGAAAATTGCAGTAGGACCGTCAGCACCACCGATAATAGCTATAGATGCAGCTTCTTCTGGTGTAAACTGACCTGAAAGAATTGCAAGTAAGAATGCAACATAAATACCCAACTGAGCAGCAGCACCAAGCAAAAGGCTTGATGGATTAGCAAGAAGAGGACCGAAGTCTGTCATTGCACCAACACCCATGAAGATAAGGCAAGGGAAGATACTTGATTTAACACCGGCATAGATAAGTCTTAAAACACCTGCATCATACCAATGGGCACCTTCAACAACTTCACCTTCATAAGATGACATCATAAGTGGGTCATACATAATTTCAGGATAAATATTAACAAGAAGCATACCAAATGCGATTGGCAATAAAAGTAATGGTTCAAATTTCTTTACAATAGCTAAGTAGAAAAGGACAAATGTAACAAGAATCATTACCCAATTTTGCCACGCAAGGTTTAAAAAATTGGAATCATTGAATATATCAATGAGTGCATTAATGATTGACATAGTTTAGCCTCCGATTAGCCGATAACTGCAAGAACTTCGTCAGTAGCAACTGAAGCGCCCTTTGTAGCAATAACTTGCTTGATTGTGCCTGCGCAAGGAGCAACGATTTCGTTTTCCATCTTCATAGCTTCAAGAATGAAAAGAACGTCACCTTCGTTTACTGATTGGCCATTTGAAACGTTAACTGAAAGAACTGTGCCAGGCATTGGAGCAACAACTTTTGTTCCCTCACCAACTGCAACAGGAGCAGGAGTAACTGCAGGTGTAGCAACAGGTGCAGCTGTAACAGGAGCAGGAGCTGCAACAGCAACAGGTGCAGCTGTTGGCACAACAGAAGTAACCATAGCTTCGCTGAGCTCGTTTACTTCAACCTCATAATCCATACCGTTTAATGTAACAACATATTTCATTTTAATAATCTCCTTTATTTCTCAATAAGTTTGATTGACTTGAAAGCAAGTCTATCAAGTGGGATTCCGCTTTGGTGACTAACAATAGCCATAATTGTTGCAGCGGTTTTATCATCTGTTTTGTAAAGTTCAAGGTCATCTACAAGTTTGATTGAACTGAATGCGAGCCTTTCAAGTGGAATACCACTTTCGTGACTAACAATAGCCATAATTGTTGCAGCTGTCTTTTCGCTTGTTTTATATAATTCTAATCCAGCAGGAATCTGAGTAGTCTGTGCAGTAGCAGGATTTGCTTTTACAGACTCAGAATTATTTGCTGAGTTTTTCTTCTCTTTTTCATTTGCTTTTTTATTGTCTTTATCAAACAATCTGATTGCTTTTGAGAGAACAACAATAATGCAAGCAAGCAAAGCAAGAATAATAAGAACAACGATAAAGCCAGTTGCAGAAACGTTTAAAGCTTCGCTAAAGGTCATATTTCGTCTCTCCTTAATCTACTTTTTTGATTGTATATTTGAATGTGTTCTTTTCTTTTTCTGCTCTTGCCTCAAAGAATTTTTCAGCCTGTTGAGGGAAAGCGATGTATGAAAGAACGTCTTCATCACATTTAGCTACATCACCAAGTTCTGCTTTTGTCTGTTCAAATGCTGGTTCAAGTGTGTCAGCAAAACGACATGTAACAGGTTCGTCGTTACCAAGAACTTTTTTCTGAAGGTCAGCATCAATAGGACCCGGTGCTTTGCCATATTCACCCTTGATA
>JAFYSE010000046.1 GCA_017546665.1 Clostridia bacterium
TACCCTTAATTGCCTTTGTTACTGCAAACTCTGGCTTTGTTTTCATAAGAGTCTTATACTTAACTTCTTTCATGTTACCAACATAACCTGTGTGATGATAGTACATTTTCTGTTCAAGCTTGTTACCTGTAAGAACAACCTTTTCTGCATTGATGATGATTACGTGGTCACCACAATCAGCATGAGGAGTGAATGTTGGCTTATGCTTACCTCTAAGAAGAACTGCAGCTTCAGCAGCTACGCTACCAAGTGTTTTGCCTGCAGCATCAAGCACATACCAATTACGGGTAATGTCGCCCTTTTTTGGCATATAAGTTGACATAGAACTTATCCTCCCATAAAATTAATTTTCATTGCTCGAAGATTATAACAAAGGGAGTTTTATTTGTCAACACATTTTTTTATTTTTTTAATGTAGCAAAGATATATCTCTGTTTTTCTCTTGTTTTCTTTGTTTTTCACATATTTTTCTTTTTGATTATTTTTAAAATTATTTGTTTACTTTTACATAATTTTAATATAAAATATTGTAAAGTATTACAAAGGAGATGAAATGTGTGCAAAAGCTGTTAAGTCTTGTCCGTGCAGGTGTTGATAAATACAATATGATTGAAGATGGCGACAAAATTGCTGTATGTGTTTCAGGTGGAAAAGACAGCGTAGTTATGCTTTTGTGCCTGATTAATTTAAAGATTTTTTATCCTAAAAAATTTGACCTTTGTGCAATTACTCTTGACCCTATGTTTTATGGTGAGAGTGCAGATTATTCTGAAATTCAGGCAATCTGTGACAAACACAATATACCATATACAATAAAGAAGACTGAACTTTATCATATTATATTCGAGGAAAGAAAAGAGAGTAATCCATGCAGTTTGTGTGCGAGAATGCGACGTGGACTTTTGCACGACACAGCAAAGGAATTAGGTTGTAACAAAATTGCTCTTGGACATCACATGGACGATGCTGCAGAAACATTTATTATGAATTTTTTTGGTAACGGTCGTGCAGAGTGCTTTTCCCCTGTTTCTTACCTTTCACGAAAAGATTTATATATGATTAGACCGATGATTTTCACCTATGAATCGGACATTACACGAGTGGCAAACAAGGAAAATGTGCCTATTGTTGAAAGCCGATGTCCCGCTGACGAAAAAACAAATCGTGAAGATACCAAGAATCTTCTTGCAGACCTCGAAAAACGATACCCTGCACTTCGTCAAAAGATTATTGGTGGTATGCAGAGAGGCAACATAAGTGGTTGGGGAATCCAAAAACTAAAAAGTAATAGTGAAGAGTGAAGAAGTTTCTTTGACAATAGTAATGATATGTGATAAAATATTCAGTAAATTATTTTTGATTTCTTATTGGAGATGATATATATGAAATATGTTGTTGTTTTATACGACGGAATGGCTGACTATCCTGTTCCTCAATTTGACGGTAAAACACCAATGATGATGGCTAAAAAGCCAAATTTTGACTTACTTGCAAAAAAAGGTACAGTTGGTCTTGTAAAAACTGTTCCTGACGGAATGAAACCCGGCAGTGACGTTGCAAATATGAGTGTTATGGGATTTGACCCATCAATTTATTACACAGGAAGAAGTCCACTTGAAGCTGCAAGTATCGGTGTTGATTTAAAGGACACAGATGTTACACTTCGTTGTAATATTGTTACTCTTTCTGACGAAGAAAACTATGCTGACAAGACTATGGTTGACTACTGTGCAGACGACATTTCAACTCCTGAAGCAGAAAAAATCATTGAAACAGTACAAGAGCATTTTGGTAACGACATTTATAAGTTTTACAGTGGTGTAAGTTATCGTCATTGTCTTGTTTGGGATAATGGCACAACTGACCTTGGCAATATGACACCTCCACACGATATTTCAGGCAGAGTTGTCAAAGAATACCTTTCAACAAGCGAAAATGCAGCTGACCTGATTAGAATGATGAAGGAAAGTTATGATTTACTTAAAGACCATCCTGTAAATCTTGAAAGAATCAAAAATGGTAAGCGTCCTGCTAACTCAATCTGGCTTTGGGGTGAAGGCAAAAAGCCCGCACTTTCACCATTTGAAGAGTTATATGGCATTAAGGGTGCAGTAATTTCAGCGGTTGACCTTCTTAAAGGTATCGGTAAATGTGCTAAAATGGATACACCTGATGTTGAAGGTGCAACAGGCTACATTGACACGAACTTTGTAGGCAAAGCTCAGGCTGCTGTTGACGCTCTAAAAAATGGTTGCAACTATGCATACATACATATTGAAGCTCCTGACGAATGTGGTCACAGACGTGAGCCTGAAAACAAAGTTCGTTCAATCGAAATTATTGACGAGCAAGTACTCCCAATTCTTTTTGATGGTCTTAAAGATTATGATGATTATAAAATTATGATTCTTCCTGACCATCCAACACCAATCGTTACTGCGACTCACGCTTCTGACCCTGTTCCATTTATGATTTATCATAAAAACAATGAGGTTAAGGGTGTTGATACAATCAACGAGGAAACCGCAAAGGCAACAGGACTCTTTGTTGAGAGTGGTGTTGCACTTATGAAGAAATTTTTGGAGGACTGATTAAAATGACATATAAAATAGAAACTAATTGCGTACAGGGTGCTTATCGCCCTAAAAATGGTGAACCAAGAGTACTCCCAATCGTACAGAGCACAACATTTAAATATGATACAAGTGAAGCTATGGCTAAACTTTTTGACCTTGAACCTGGATATATGTACACTCGTCTTGCTAACCCAACAAGCGATATGGTTGCACAGAAAATCACAATGCTTGAGGGTGGTGTTGCAGGTGTACTCACTTCTTCAGGTCAGGCTGCAAACTTCTTCTCACTCATCAACATTATGGGTGCAGGTGACCACTTTGTAAGTGCTGCTACAATTTACGGTGGTACTTTCAATCTTTTCAATGTTACAATGAGAAAGCTTGGCATTGACGTTACATTCGTTGACCCAAATGCAAGTGAAGAAGAAATTCAGGCTGCATTTAAACCTAATACAAAGGCTCTTTTCGGTGAAACTATTGCAAATCCATCACTCGATATCCTTGATATTGAAAAATTTGCAAAGATTGCTCACGCTAACGGTGTGCCACTTATCATTGACAACACATTCCCAACACCAATTAACTGCCGCCCATTTGAATTTGGTGCTGACATTGTTACTCACTCCACAACAAAATATATGGAAGGTCACGCTAACATTATTGGTGGTGCAGTTATTGATAGTGGCAACTTTGACTGGGAACAGAATGACAAATTCCCGGGTCTTACACAACCTGACGAAAGCTA
>JAFYSE010000047.1 GCA_017546665.1 Clostridia bacterium
AGGAATCATAAGAAGAAGACCCTGAGAAGCTGTATAAGTTGTTGTGAGAGCACCTGCTGCAAGAGAACCGTGAACTGTACCTGCTGCACCTGCTTCTGACTGCATTTCAGCAACCTTAACCTGTGTGCCGAAAATGTTTTTTCTTCCCTGTGCAGACCACTGGTCAACGTAGTCAGCCATAGGTGAAGATGGAGTGATTGGGTAAATACCAGCTACTTCTGTGAACGCATAAGATACGTGAGCAGCAGCAGTATTACCATCCATAGTTTTCTTTTGACGAACTATGGGAGTTTTATTTTCTGCCATTTTGTATTTCCTCCTTAATGGAATTGAATATGAAATAAATGTACGTATTCATACATTATAAATCATAACACTTTTGTCGCAAATTGTAAAGAGATTTATGTTTAAAAAGTAGGGAATATGTTATAAAAATTTAGGTGAATTTTATAATATTTGGATGAATAGGAAATGTATAATAATCAACTGTGATGTAGCACTCTTGACGGAATGAATATTTTGGTATAAAATACATACTGATATTCTATTGATATCTCTATATTTTTCATAAGGACGGTTATGTCACATGGGCACGGACCCTGGGAGTATTATTCTTAAAATAGTAACTCTTTTCGCATTGATTTTGGTCAATGCATTTTTCTCAATGTCAGAAATGGCAATCGTTACTCTTAATGACAATAAAATTGATAAAATGGCAAGTGAGGGTAACAAAAAAGCAAAGCAAATTAAAAAGCTTACAGAAAACACAAGTTCATTCCTCTCAACAATTCAGATTGGTGTTACATTAGCAGGATTCTTGACATCTGCTACTGCGGCACAATCATTTGCAGAAATGCTTGCAAACGCAATAGGTAAAACTGAAATCGTGAATATTATTTCTGTTGGCGTAATTAATGGTGTTTCAACAATTTTAATCACACTTATTATGTCTTATTTCTCACTTGTTTTAGGTGAACTTGTACCAAAGAAAATTGCGATGAACAAGCCTGAAAAAATGGCATTTATGGCAGCACCAATTCTTGTTTTTGTGGCAAAGGTTACAAAGCCTGTTGTTAAATTTTTGGCACTTTCCACTAATGGTATGTTAAGACTTCTTGGTGTCGACCCTCACGCTGATGAAGAAGTTGTTACTGAAGAAGAAATCAGAATGATGGTTGACGTGGGTGGAGAAAAAGGTGTTATTGAAGATGTTCAGATTGAAATGATTAATAACATTTTCGAGTTTGACGATATTGATGTTGCTGATATTATGACTCATCGTACAGATATGATTTGTATTGATGATGATGAGCCACTCAGCGAAGCAGTTAAGCTTTCAATCGAAAACGGTTTCTCACGAATTCCCGTTTATGAGGAAGACCCCGACGATATTGTCGGTATCGTTTATATCAAGGACTTTCTTAAATATGTCGGAACAAATCTTCCAAAGACAAAAACTGTCAAAGATATGATGCGACCTGCATATTATGTTCCCGAAACAAAGCGTTGTGGCGAACTTTTTACTGAAATGACAGAAAAACGAGTTCAGATGGCAGTTGTTATTGACGAATACGGTGGAACAGCAGGTATCGTGACATTAGAAGACTTGCTCGAATCAATCGTTGGTAATATTCAGGACGAATATGACCATGAAGACGAAGAAATCTCAATCATCAATGATACTGTTTTCGAGGTTGACGGTATTACTGATATTGAAGAGGTTGAAGAACATATCGGAAAGACCTTCCCCGATGGTGATTACGACACAATCGGTGGTTATATCATTAGTGTTCTTGGTTTCTTGCCACAGGATGGCGAAATGAACGAAGTAACATTTGAGAATGTGAAGTTCACAGTTTTAAATGTTGAAGAACGCAGAATCGGTAAAGTTAAGGTGGAAATTCTTCCTGAAGAAAAGAAAGAAGAAGTTGAAGAAAGACGTTTCTTCAAACGAAACGAAGAATAATTGTAGGGCGGGGGCTTGCTCCCGCCATTGTTATTGGTGATATTATGCAAAAACAAAACTATCAAAAACAACTTGATAAAATAATCGAAAATTTAGGGGATAGAGTGCCAACACTCCTTCTCCACTCTTGCTGTGCCCCTTGCAGTAGTTATTGCATTGAATATCTTTCACAGTATTTTGAAATTACTGTTCTTTATTATAACCCAAACATCTATCCTGAAACCGAATATGAAAAGCGTAAGGCAGAGCAGAAAAGACTAATCAATGAAATGCAGACAAAACACCCTGTGAAAATGCTTGATTGCGATTTTGAAACTGAAATGTTTTACGAAATGGCAAAGGGACTTGAAGATTGTCGTGAATGTGGTGAAAGATGCTTTAAATGTTATCGTCTGCGATTAGAAAAAACAGCGCAAGAAGTGAAAAAATATGGCTTTGACTATTTCACAACAACATTGACAATTAGCCCACTTAAAAATGCAGAAAAAATAAATGAAATCGGTAATGAATTGGCAGAAGAATATGACGTGAATTGGTTGCCATCCGATTTCAAGAAAAAAGAAGGATATAAACGTTCAATAGAGTTGAGTAAAGCGTTTAACCTTTACAGACAAAATTACTGTGGATGTGTATTTTCACAGAATGAGACGTAAAAAATCCCCTACAGAATTAAATCTGTTGGGGATTTATCTATTTGTTGTTATTTTTTGCAGTATTAATAGATGCAATAAGTAATCTGCGGATTGTACCACATTGGTTATATAGGTCATTAAGTGCATCTTCACTTGCTATATTAGATTTAACAAGTAATTCCAACCAATATTCTGTTTCATAGCATTCCTTTAGAGAAATCTGTAATTTTGAAATGAAGTCTGCACGGCTATGAGCATAATTTGCTTCATGAATGTTTGCACCAATAGAGGTTGCTGAACGTTCAAGTTGATTTGTCAATGAATAATGTCCTTTTATGGTTTCACAGAATTGAATTATCTTTATTGCAAAATCTGTTGATAGGTCTCGCAACTTTGAATCGGCCATAAACAATCTCCTTTATTTTTTAGTGAAATATTTTGTAAAACAAAATGTGAAATAATTCTTTCTGAATTGTGAAATATTCAGTAAACTGAATGTGAAATAAAATAAATCCCGTATGCGTTAGCATATTTCACATAGTTTTACTATATTTCACATTTGAAGAATATTTCACAAATCCCGAAAGGGATTTATTTCACTATATTATTCCCAAATATCAACTGCACCTCTGCCCTCTGTTACTTTCGCAACATAACCTGCAACCTTCTTGTGTTCGGGATGAACCTTATACTTTTCAAGTTCTTCCTCATTTTCAGTTTCAACAACTAAAAGTGCATCAAAGTTTCTCTCGCATTCTACCTGATTTTTAAGGAATGTGAGTTTTTTTATGTGAGGGATGAGTGCAGGGAGTGCTTCAAGGCCGTTTTTAACGATTTCAATATTTTCGTCCTTTGTCTTGCCTTCTGCATCCTTGAATTTCCACATTACAATATGTTTAAGCATTTTTATCACCTTATATTAAATAGTTTTTTTGCATTTTCATTTGTCAAATCAAGAATTTCCTGTGCAGTAACACCACGGAGTTCTGCGATTTTCTCGGCTGTGTAAGGAATGTGTAAGGAATCACATCTTTTACCACGGAATGGCACGGGTGTCATATATGGTGCATCAGTTTCAATTAAAAGTCTGTCACTTGGAACGAACTTTGCAACCTCACAAGGTTTAACAGCGTTTTTAAATGTTACAGCACCACCAAGACCGATATACATTCCAAGTTTGATGATTTCCTTTGCCATTTCAACACTACCTGAAAAACAATGAAGAACCCCCTTTGGTTTATACTTTTTAAGTATATTTAGTGTGTCTTCGTGAGATTCTCTGTCGTGAAAAATAATGGGTAAATCAAGTTCGTTTGCCAACTTAATCTGCTTTTCAAGTAGAGTCAACTGATTTTCACGGCTATCCTTTTCATAATGATAATCCAGACCGATTTCACCGATGGCAACGCATTTCTCGTTCTTTGCAAGTTCTTTTATTCTCTGCAAAGCCTCGTCGGTATATTCATCGTTTTCAAGGGGGTGAAAACCGACTGCAGAATACACAAAATCGTATTTGTGAGAAAGCTCTACTGCAAATTCACTTGTAGGTACATCTACACCACAACAAACAACACCTGAAACTCCTTTTTCTTTAAAAGAAACGAGCAGTTCGTTTCTATCAAGTTCAAACTGCTCGTCATCATAGTGTGCGTGTGAATCAAAAATGTTATGATACATTATCTTATTCTCGCTCCGTTTGGCATATCTTTATCAA
>JAFYSE010000048.1 GCA_017546665.1 Clostridia bacterium
CAACACCATAAGTAGCATTGCTAAATCCACCATAATGAGATTTGCAAGGATAGAGCCAACAGGCAACATTTCAATCTTAACAATAAAAACCGGTAACGTACAAATTGTAGTTGATAGGCTTATGGAAAAAGAGTTAATAATCGCATAGGCAATTTCGTTTAGTTTAATTTGTCTTTTTAAACAATATTTTTCAAGAAATTGTTTTATGGGACGTGAAACAACAAGAATTCCCATTGTGGAAAG
Organism: Clostridia bacterium; assembly: GCA_017546665.1. GTDB lineage: Bacteria > Bacillota > Clostridia > Oscillospirales > Acutalibacteraceae > Fimenecus. The sequence continues at coordinate 244 of JAFYSE010000048.1, forward strand.
CACAGTCAACCAAAGGGACGCAGACATAACTGAAAAAGGATTCAGTACAAGTATCAATGCCACTGCTAACCCGATAGAATTTATACTATCGGCATCCCGATTAAACAATTTACTTACAATTACAAGACCGACAATTAACCCTGCACGGATAACGGATACACCAAAGCCGGTAATTGCTGAATATGTCAACAAGGCAAACAGACTGGCTGCCACCAATATCTTCTTTGATTTTATAATTCGTTCCAGTATTCTAAAAATACCCAGGGACCACATTGTGACATGGAGTCCGGAAATGACTAAAAGGTGGGATGTGCCTGAATAATTGAAATATTCCACCACTCTATCATCCAGCTGTGACCTGTCGCCAATAGTCATAGCCTTTACAATACTCCCTGCTTCACAGGGCAAATACGTATCAACAACAGTTGAAAATGTATTTTTTATTCTCCCGATGTTTTTATAACACCAGTCACTTTCGCCCAAATTTTGAAAGGTTGTTTCGTCATTTTCAAATACGGTGTAATAAATTCTTGATGATAATGAATATTCAAAAAAGTCCTCATTAAAGTTTTCTTGTGTGGGAACAAAATTAATCTTTACTCTATCACCCTCTGAAAGAAATTTATCATCCCCTGATACAAATCTTACTTTATAATTTTCATCATCACAATTAATCACGTATATAAAGGCATAATCCGACATTGTTGGTGTTTGACAAACCGTGCCTGTTATTTCCTTTCCGTTCTGCAACTCTTCCTTTGCATTGTAATAACCAAATTGTGCAAAAACAAAGGAAAGTGCATAAATTACAACTGCAACCAGACTGAAAATTATGGTTTTATATTTTCTTAATTTCTTTATTGATATAAAAATGCAGAAAAAGACTGTTGCCCCTAAAACAAAAGCAACAGTCATTTTAAAAGTTAATTGTATTACAAGGAGTGAACATAAAAGCATTGAAAAGCCGATTACTGCAAAAGGTCTTTTCAATTCAATGCACTCCTTACACCATTTTTTCTGAAAGATTATCCCCACTTAAAATGTGGAAATGAATATGTTTAACAGTCTGTCCTGCCTTTTCACCACAGTTGTTGATAATTCTGTAACTGTCAACACCACAGAGCTTTGCTATTTCAGGAATTTTTGCGAAAAGATAGCCGATTGTTTCGCAGTTTTCTGCATTCACATCATTTGCACTACTTGCAACATGGTCTTTTGGAATTACAAGCACGTGGACGTCAGCCTGAGGGGCAATATCGTGAAATGCAAGGATTTTATCATCCTCATAAACCTTATTTGATGGAATTTCACCATTTGCTATTTTACAAAAAAGACAATCCATAATTACACCTCATTACTTAACCATTGACGCTACAATTTCTTTTGCTGACATTAAAGCGTCATCAATCTTTGAAATTTCCTTACCGCCAGCCATAGCCATATCGGGCTTACCGCCACCGCTACCACCTGCAACCTTAGCAACTTCACGAACAATATTACCTGCGTGAGCACCCTTTGCAATTGCATCCTTACCACATGCACAAGCGAATGAGCAAGTGCCTTTTTCTGCATTTGAACCTGCAATCACTGCAACTGTGTTTGGTGCAGAATCCCTTGCAGTTTCTGCCATAGAGCGAAGACCGTTAGCGTCAAGCTCACCACCGTAGTAAACCACGAGTTGAACACCGTTTACATCAACTGCACCTGCCATAATACCTGCAGTTTTGAATGAGTTGATTTCTGCTTTAAGACCTGCAATTTCCTTATCCTTTGCCTTAAGTTCGTTTGCTACTGCAACTGCCTTCTGTGGAAGTGCAGAAACATTACCAACCTTAAATGCCTCTGCTGTTGCAAAAAGAAGATTATTCTTTTCTTCAATATATTTAAGAACATTTTTACCTGTTACAGCCTGAATTCTACGAACACCCGCTGCAACTGAAGATTCATTTACAATCTTGAAAAGACCGATTTTGCCTGTATTATCAACGTGAGTACCACCACAAAGCTCAGTTGAGAAGTCACCTGCTTTTACAACGCGAACAACATCACCGTATTTCTCACCGAAGAGAGCCATAGCACCCATAGCCTTTGCTTCGTCAATAGGCATTTCCTTTACAAGCATTTGAGTTGCATTAAGAATTTCTTCGTTAACAAGGTCTTCAACTTTTTTAAGCTCTTCACCTGTCATACCTGTAAAGTGAGTAAAGTCAAAACGAACTTCATTAGCATCTACAAGCTGACCTGCCTGCTCAACGTGAGTACCAAGTACTGTACGAAGTGCTGCCTGAAGAAGGTGTGCTGCAGTATGGTTACGCATTGTAGCCTTTCTGTTTTCTTCGTTGTATGAAGAAACTGCACTATCGCCAACTTTTATAGCATCACCTGTAAGTGTACCGTGGTGAAGAACAACACCATCAGCATCCTTTGTTGTATTTGTTACTTCAAATGTGCTGTCACCGATTGTGATTACGCCCTTATCCCCTGCTTGTCCACCACTTTCTGCATAGAAAGAAGTTTTATCGAGAACAAGAATTGCATCACCTGATTCTACGAAATCTGCTCTTTCACCGTTTGATACAAGAGCAACAACAGTAGCGTTTGTATTGTTTTCTTCATATCCTGTGAATTCTGTTTTTACGATATCCTTGAATGAAACGCCTGTATTTCTCCAGTCAGTTTCTGCACCGTCACGCTTAACTGATTTTGCCTTCATTCTTGCTTCTTCTACAAGAGCACGGAACTTTTCTTCGTCAACTGTCATATTGTTTTCAGCAACGATTTCCTTTGTAAGGTCGATTGGGAAACCGAATGTATCCTGAAGCTTGAAAGCATCTTCACCTGAAAGAACACCGTCTTTTGAATTAGCCATCATCTCGTTAAGAAGTCCAAGACCTGAGTCGATTGTCTTATAGAAGCTTTCTTCTTCCATAGCAATAACCTTTTTGATGTAATCCTGCTTTTCAACAAGGTTTGGATATGCGTTTGCATTTTCTTTAATTACTGTTTCGCAAACCTCTGAAAGGAATGGTCTGTCAATGCCGATAAGTCTGCCGTGACGAGCCGCACGACGAAGAAGACGACGAAGAACATAACCACGACCTGAGTTAGATGGAAGAACACCATCAGAAACCATAAATGTAGTACTACGGATATGGTCAGTAATAACACGAAGTGAAATATCTTTTTTAGCGTCCTTATGATACTCAATACCTGAAATATCAATGATATGCTTCATAATATTCTGAACTGTATCGACTTCGAAAAGGTTATCAACATCCTGCATAATACAAGCAAGTCTTTCAAGACCCATACCTGTATCAATATTAGGATTTGCAAGGCGAGTATAGTTGTTGTTACCGTCATTTTCAAACTGTGTGAAAACAAGGTTCCAAACTTC
>JAFYSE010000049.1 GCA_017546665.1 Clostridia bacterium
GCGGGTGTAGTTCAATGGTAGAATCCCAGCCTTCCAAGCTGGTCGTGTGGGTTCGATTCCCATCACCCGCTCCAGCGCTGATAGCTCAGTTGGATAGAGCATCTGCCTTCTAAGCAGAGGGTCGGGGGTTCGAATCCCTTTCAGCGTGCCACAGCGCATGAAGTTTTATAAATAATTAGCCTTTGTGCGCTGATTTATATGGTGGGTATAGCTTAGTTGGTTAAAGCGCCAGTTTGTGGCACTGGAGACCATCGGTTCGAATCCGATTATCCACCCCACTAATTCAGAACTCCGCCAAAGTTAAAGGCGGAGTTTTGATTATCAATCACAATTTAATATTGGGGTGTCGTCAAGCGGTAAGACACAGCACTTTGACTGCTGCATTCGTAGGTTCGAATCCTGCCACCCCAGCCAAAATAACAGTTCTGACCTTTAGGTTGGGACTGTTATTTTTATTTGATTGTAAAGGATTCGAACCTGTGAAGGTTTTGGCGTTAAAAAACGATATAGTATATCGTTTTTAGCCAAAAGGCGTGAGGCATTTATGCCGAGCGTGTAGTATGCAAGGCTTAAGCCGAAGCAGACGGTCGAATCCTGCCACCCCAGCCAAAAATCGACAAGGCTCATCAGAGTTTTGTCGATTTTTACTTATTACCTCTTCACTATTAATTATTCACTAATCTTTTGGGTCGATTTTTGGAAGTAATAAGTAATGGTGAATAGTGAATAAGTTTAGGTTTGGACTGTTATTTTAATTTCATAGTAAATGATTAAAACTCTGAACAATTTCGAATTACGCATTATGAATTACAAATCACTTCACCCTAGCATTACATCAAGCAGCATCATAACTGCGAAGCCTGAAATAATGCCCATTGTTGCAAGGTATGGTTGTTTTTTCTGGTCTTTCTGACATTCGGGAATTAACTCATGGACTGCAACTAAAATCATAGCCCCTGCTGCGAATGAGAGCGCGTAAGGTAAGAGTGTTTCTACATAAACTACCAACAATGCACCCACAACCCCTGCAATTGGCTCTACCATACCCGATGCCTGACCATAAAAGAAGGCTTTTCTTCTTGAATATCCCTCTCGTCTTAACGGTATTGAAACAGCTGCTCCCTCGGGGAAATTCTGCAATCCTATGCCAGCTGCAACGGAGATTGCTCCCATTAAGTTTTCTGTTGTATAGCCTTCTTGTAATGCACCGAATGCGACACCGACTGCTAAACCCTCGGGTATGTTATGAAGTGTAATTGAGAGTATCAACATTATAATACGATTAAAGTTTTCGTTTTTCTTTTCTGTGCTAATTACTTTATTTCTTACAAATGAAATAACCTTATCAGATAACCATATAAACAATGCACCAAACAAAAAACCTGTGGTTGCAACTATATATGCAGGAATTTTCGATGTTTCTTCTGCTCTTTCTATTGCAGGTTGAAGAAGTGACCAAAAACTTGCGGCAATCATCACTCCCGAAGCAAACCCCAACATAAAATTCATCGCTTTTTGATTAGGGGATGAAAAAAAGACAACATTAGCAGCACCCAAGGCAGTTACAAACCATGTACCAAGTGTGGCAAGCAACGCCATTATGACAAATGTATCCATACAGCACCTCCTGTATTCATTATATTCCTTGAGAATAAAGGGGTGCAAAAAACAAGGACAGTATCAAAAACTACTGTCCTTTATAATTATTATTCAAATGTTACCTGGATATCGTTGTCTGCTGATGTCACAAGGATTTTGTTGATTACTGTGACGAGATTATCAATCATAAGGGTTGAAACCTTATCTTCAATATTACGACGAATTACATTGCGGAGGTCACGAGCACCACGAACATTACCATCCATTTTTGAAACGATTGCAGATGGTGTATTATCGTCATAAACGAACTCAATTCCCTTATCCTTGAGAACTGTTTTCATCTCGTTAATCATAAGAACTGCGATTCTCTTATAATCTTCTTCATCCAATGGATTGAAAACAACAATCTCATCAACACGACCGATAAATTCAGGACGTAAGAATTCGTTGAGAGCTTTTAAAACTTTTTCCTTTGAAATGTCCTTTGCACTCTTACCGAATCCCAATGATGTTTCTGCTTTCTGACTACCTGCATTTGATGTCATAATGATAACTGTATTTGCAAAACTAACAGTTCTGCCGTGAGCATCATTTGTTTTACCTTCGTCAAGGATTTGAAGAAGAATGTTCATTACATCAGGATGTGCCTTTTCAATTTCGTCAAAGAGAATAATTGAATATGGCTTTCTTCTTACCTTTTCTGTAAGCTGACCTGCTTCGTCATAGCCAACATATCCCGGAGGTGAGCCGATAAGACGTGAAACTGAATGTTTCTCCATAAATTCACTCATATCAAGACGGATAAGTGTTTCCGGAGTGTCAAAAAGTTCCATTGAAAGTTGTTTTACAAGTTCGGTTTTACCAACACCTGTTGGACCAACGAAAATAAATGACGCAGGGCGTTTTTGAAGTGTCAACTGAATTCGGCTACGCTTAATAGCATTTGCAACAAGAGTTACTGCCTCGTCCTGACCAACAACCTTCTCCATAAGTCTGTTTTCAAGACCTTTAAGACGGTTTACATCCCCTTCCACAACCTTAGTTGCAGGGATTCCTGTCCAGAGATTGATAACCTTTGCTAAGTCGTCTTCTGTAACATTATTATCCTTTGCTTTTTCCTGTAATTCAGGTGCCTTACCCTCACAAACTGCAAGTTCACCCTTTGTTTTATAAAGTTCTTCATAAACAGGGTTTAAATCCTCATCATTTTCAGGATTTGCAATTCTTTCTTCCAACTTTTCAAGCTCTTTTTTAAGAGTTTCTATTTTCTTTTCGTTGATTTCGTTTTCACTTATTGCCTTATTGCGAAGATTTGCACAAGTACAAGCTTCGTCCAAAAGGTCAATCGCTTTATCGGGCAAGAATCTGTCTGTAATATATCTTTCAGAAAGTGTTACCGCCTTATAAACGAGATTATCGCTAATTTGAACACGATGGAAAAGTTCATAATATCCCTTAATTCCAACAAGCATTTTAAATGTGTCATCTATGGATGGCTCATCAATCTTTACTGGCTGGAAACGACGCTCAAGCGCAGCGTCCTTTTCTATGTGCTTTCTATATTCATTGAATGTTGTTGCACCGATTACCTGAATTTCGCCACGGGAAAGAGCAGGTTTTAAAATATTAGCAGCGTTCATTGAGCCTTCTGCATCACCTGTACCAACAAGGTTATGAACTTCGTCAATAAAGAGAATGATATTACCCTCACTCTTAACTTCTTCAACCAGTCCTTTAATTCTGCTTTCAAACTGTCCTCTAAACTGTGTACCTGCCACAAGAGCAGTAAGGTCAAGAAGGTGAATTTCCTTATCCATAAGTTTTGCAGGAACATTACCCTCTGCAATTCTCTGTGCAAGTCCTTCTGCAATAGCAGTTTTACCAACACCGGGTTCACCGATAAGACATGGATTATTCTTTGTTCTTCTGCATAAAATCTGCACAGCACGAGCAATTTCAGTATCTCTGCCGATAATTCTATCAAGCTTTCCGTCCCTTGCACGACCTGTTAAGTCAGTACAGTAAAGAGAGAGCATTTTTCTTTTATCATTCTTTGTGCCCTGCTTTTTCTTTCCTTTAGGTGCTCCTTTTTTGTTGTCACCATTAAGGTCCTTGATATTTTCTTCGGGAACATCCATAGGCATCATACCCATATTCTGCATAAATGGGAATGTAGAAGCACCACCTAACTCAAAGTCGTCGCCCATACTTTCCATCATTTGTTCCATCTGCTCAGTCATATCGTCAAGCTGTTCTTCGGTTATGCCCATATTATCCATCATCTGCTTAATAGGGCCGATATTCATTTCCATCGCACATTTAATGCAATAGCCTTCATTTGTTGTTTTTTCGCCTTCCATTTTCGTAACAAAAATTACGGCAGGTCTTTGTTTGCATTTACAGCAAATCATATTTTTGTTCATTGTGTGTCCTCTTTATTATTTGTTTTTCTTTGAATTCTCTTTCATCTGTTTAAATGCACTTGGTAAGTAGCTGAAGAATGCAATAAATGTGAGAATAACTGCTACTACAACAAGAATAAACATTACAGTTTCAGGAATTGTATATTGTGGATAATAGATGCTGATTGCACCAATTTCAGGTCCAAAGCCGATAATTACAACCATAACCGCATAGAATGCAAATGTTGCTAATTTGCCCCAGATTTCTGCTGCAACGGGACGTGTACCCAAAGCAATAAGAACAATACTTCCTAAAATCATAATTACATCTTTTGCGATAAAGAGTAAGAATACCCAAGCAAATGCTTGCATTGTTTCGCTCTGTGCTTCCTTGAACTTCAAGAAAAGAACAATAGCAAGTGCAAAAATTGTAAATTTATCCGCTACCGGGTCAAGCAATTTACCAAGATTTGAAACCTGATTGAATTTTCTTGCAATTTTACCGTCAACAGCATCTGAAAGTCCTGAAATAAAGATTACAAATACTGACCACCAGATATAACCCCTGTAATAAAGCACTGCAATTACAGGAATTAACAAAATTCTGATAACTGAAATAAGATTTGGTATTGTAAGGCAACCGTCAAATATTTCTTTAAGATTTTCTTTTAATGTCTTTTTTTGCTCACTCATATTACTTGCTCCTTATTCAAAAAAATTCCTTTAATGACTTAACAAAGGGATTAATTTTATCAACCATATCAACTACAAATGAGTTGTTTACTGCGTCAGCCAACTCATTATCGCCCGATGCAAAGAATACCGTAAGTATTGTGCAGATAAAGATAACTACTGCCAAGCCTCTACATGCACCTAACACTCCACCCAAGGTCTTATTAAGTGTTTTTAAAATCGGAAGTTTAAAAATCTTTGCAATAATCTTTGCAAGGATTTTAAGTACAAACATCAGTACTATTGCTAAAATCACAAAGCTTAATGCTGTTAATGCACCTAAAATAATTGGTTGTGCAACCTTTTCAACAAGCTCTGTTGCAATATTTTCACTTGTAAATTCTGAATTCACAATATTTTCTTTTATATCATCAACGCTCACTCCGGCAAATTCAGCGAATGAAACCATATAATCTGGAATGGATTCCATCAATGCCTGTGTTTGTGTTGCTGTTTCGGTTAATGATAATTTTTCATCTATCTGAGTTTCAACAGCACTTATTGTGGCTTCCTTGACAAATCCATCGTATGCCACTTCTGCAACCTTTGGACTGAAACTATATGCCAACATAAAGGCAAGGATTACGGCAACAAACTCAAGAAGTGAAAGCACAAAGCCTTTTTTAACTGCTGTAAAGACAAATGCTGCAAATATTACAACCAAAATAATATCCAAAGCGAAAGACATAACGCACCTCCATTATTTTTCTTTATTTTCCCCTACTGAGGAAAACTTTTCTACTTTGTCAGCAGAATATACATATGTATTTCTGCCTGATACAATTACCTTTTCTGCGTCTGTATTAACATCTGCTGAGCCGACCTGTTCGCCCTTCATATTATAAATCTGTACATTATTATCAGTTAATACACCAACATATTTACCGTCGGTTGAAACTGATTTCACAAGACCATCAATTTCGTTTGAGAAACGTTCACGTCCTGATTTATCGTAAACACTTACAATTTTTTGGGTCGTACTTGAATATTTCGAAAGCACTAAAACTGCTGTATTATTATCCGAAATATGTATCATATAAGGTGTGTTCACTGAAACATTGATTTTCTCTTCTTTTTCACCCTTAATAACAGAGCAAATATTATTACCTAAAACGAAAAGTGTTTCATTAGAAAGAAATCTTATTGATGAAACTGCACTATCGTTATAAGTAAAAGATGCTTTTGGTGTTTCTTTTCTCTTGTCAAAAACATAAACCTTTGAATAGACTGAACCATTTTCAACACCTAAAACAGAAACTGCAATAAGCTTTCCGTTATCGGACACGTCGCAGGAGATTATGTTTTCCTTTGCACACTTCCACACAAAAATTTCTTTTTCCTTACTGTTATAAACAGTCAACATACTCTGTGCATCTTCTGCTCTTGTGGCAATAGCAACCGAGCCATCCTTAGCCAGGGAGCCTGTGAGAATCATATATTTTGTCTCTTTTTCGTAAAGGGTTCTTGTTTTGGACTGAACCTTAAACTTATTTCCACCTTCATCATAAAGAAGAACACGACCACTATTGCTTTGCATTACAGGATGGTCATATTTATGGTTAATAGCTGAAAGTTCCTTTGCCGTAGTATCAAGTACCTTTACGGAGTCATCATAAAGTAAAACCAAATCCGAATTTGTTACCGTAGCATCACCTATTGTCATACCACTTATCTGGTAAGGGTATCCGTCCCCCGAACCAAGTCCTGCAAAGAAAGTACGAACAGAATCGGAAATGGTTGAGAATGTAACCCCACCAAACTGAGCCGCTGCAAGCATTACAAGTAAAAGAACAACAATAACAACTGCAACCAATTTAAGTTTTTTTACATTCTTAATATCTATTGTAATCTTTCTTCTTGGCTTTCTTTTCTGAACCTTTCTCTTTTCAGCCACAAAAATCACCACACATCAATAAAAAACTTTATTCAAATATAAGCCCTGTGCCACAGCAGTAACTCCTGCCTTTTCACGGTCACAACTTTCAATAATTTCAGAAATACTTCCCTTTTCAATTTTACCCTTTTGAATATCGAGAAGAGTTCCAACAATAATTCTAACCATATTGTAAAGGAATCCGTTACCGCTGACACGAATCTCCACTAATTCGCCATTTCTGGAAACCTTACAATCATATATTTCTCTTGTTTTATCCGTGACGGATGTTCCCACACTGCAAAATGCAGAAAAGTCGTGAACACCTATAAAATCCTTTGCCTCATTATTAAGCATTTCGGCATCTATTTCATAGGGATAAAACATCGCCTTGTTTTCATAAAAGGGATTACGATATTTTCCGTTATAAATCAAATAAACATATTCTTTTCCTTTGCAATCATAACGGGCATGAAATTCATAATCCACATCCTCACACCCATAAACTGAAATTTCAGGAGGAAGATAGAAATTAAGTGCATCGGAAATTTTTTCACTTGGTACATTACATTCAGTTCTAACATTACAACAGAACATATTTGCGTGAACACCCGCATCCGTACGACTACACCCTATTATATTTTCATCATTTCCGCTTAAATTTCTAAAAGCGTTACAAAGTTCCTCTTGAACAGTATTCCCATTAGGCTGAATTTGCCAACCGTGAAAGGAAGTACCATCATATCGCAAGGTTAAAAGTAAATTCCGCATTATATTCACCACAGAAAATATTAAGCACTACAATTCCACCGATTAATCCTGCCATTACGAGAATTGACATATAATCACGGGAAGAAAATTTAAGTGCATTCATTGTAGTTTTTCCCACACCACCGTTATAGCAACGGCAGGTCATGGCATTTGCCAATTCATAAGCACGTCTTATTGAATTGAAAAGTAAAGGAATGAACAAAGGAATAAGTGCCTTTGCCCTTTTCATAAGATTACCCTGGTCAAAAGAAGCACCACGGCTCTTTTGTGCACTCATAATCTTATCAACCTCTTCAATAAGGGTTGGGATAAATCTGAGTGCGATTGTCATAATCATTGTTACTGTATGAAAGTCAATACCAATTTTTTTAAGCGGTGCAAACATACGGTCAAGACCATTAGTAAGTGATGTTGGGGATGTTGTGTAAGTGAGCATTGTGCTCATTACAATAAGCAGAGATATGCGAAGTGCCATAAATACTGCTGTTAAAATTCCACCACTTGTTATTTTGATTTTCCACACATCAACCAACACAATACCACTGTCAACATAAGCAATCTGTAAGATTGAAGTGATTATGATAATCAAAAGAATTGGTTTTAGTCCTTTTATAACAGTTTTGACGGGAATTTTTGAAAGCCCGATAATAACTATTGAGAAAAGCAAACAGAAGAAAAGTGAAATAAAATTATTTGCTAAAAATACTGTTACAATAAACACGATTGTAAACAATAATTTTGTTCGGGGGTCAAGTCGATGAATTACCGAGCCCATGGGGAAATACTGACCGATTGTAATATCTTTAATCAAGAAATTCCCCTCCCCTCAAAAAGTTTTTTGAGTTCAAGGTAGCCTTGCTCAACTGTATATATTTTTTCGCTGACATCATAACCCTTCTCACGAAGTTTTATGAATATTTCAGTAATTTGAGGTACGGAAAGTCCGATTTCACGAAGACGGGAAGACTTTTCAAAGACTTCATCGACTGTACCTGATATTTCAACCTTTGAACTATTCATAACAATTACTTTTGTTGCAAATCGAGCAACATCATCCATACTGTGAGAAACAATTATAACTGTTTTACCTGTTTGTTCACGGTAATTTTTAATAAGAGCAAGAATTTGTTCTCGTCCCATTGGGTCAAGACCACTTGTTGGCTCGTCAAGAATGAGAATTTCCGGCTCCATTGAGATTACACCTGCAATAGCAACTCGTCTTTTCTCGCCACCTGACAAATCAAATGGAGATTTAGAGAGCATATCGTCGGGGATACCAACATATTTTGCTGCATTTCTAACTCTCTCGTCAATTTCCGCCTTTGAAAGTCCCATATTGGTAGGTCCAAAGGCAATATCCTTATAAACAGTTTCTTCAAAAAGCTGATATTCGGGGTATTGGAAACAAAGTCCAACACGGAAACGAGTGTCAAAAATCTTTGACTTTGACTGCCAGATATTTTCACCATCAAGAAGGATTTTTCCGTCAGTTGGCTTTAAAAGTCCGTTAAGGTGTTGAACAAGTGTGCTTTTCCCCGAGCCTGTATGGCCGATAATCGCCACAAATTCACCCTTTTGGATATCTATATTCACATTGTCAAGTGCAGTGATTTTAAAAGGAGTGCCCTCACCGTAGACATATATTAAATTTTGAGTTTCAAGGTGGGACATATCTTACTGACCTTTCAATAAATCATCTATATTTTCAACTAATTCGTCAATACTCAACAAATCATTTTTTAAATTAATTCCATCATTCTTAAGCATTTTTGCTAAAACACAGGTCTGTGGAACATCAAGACCTATACTACGGATTTTCTCCGTATCTGCAAAAACCTCTTTTGGTGTACCGTCAAGAAGAAGTCGGCTGTCGTCCATAACAACAATTCTATCAGCCTCACAAGCCTCTTCCATATAATGAGTGATGAAAACAACTGTTATTCCCAATTCACGATTAAGGCGTTTGATTGCATTCATTACATCTCGTCTGCCCTCAGGGTCAAGCATAGCAGTTGGCTCGTCAAGAATGATACAACGAGGTTCCATAGCAATAATACCTGCTATTGCTACACGCTGTTTCTGACCGCCTGAAAGTTTGTGTGGCTCGTGGTTTTTGTATTTATACATACCAACGAGTTTTAGAGATTCGTCAACTCTGCGACGAATTTCAGCAGGCTCAATTCCAAGATTTTCAGGTCCAAATGCAACATCTTCTTCAACAATAGTTGCGACAATCTGATTATCGGGATTCTGGAAAACCACGCCAACCGTCTGTTTAATTTTTATATCGTCATCTTCATTTTTTGTATCCATTCCGTCAACGATAACTTCTCCACTTTCAGGAAGCAAAAGTCCGTTAGCAAGTTTTGCCAGTGTGCTTTTTCCCGAGCCATTATGACCGAGAATAGCCATAAACTCGCCCTCGCCTATTGAAAGTGAAAAATCCTTAACAGCGGGTGCTAAAACCACACCTTCATCATCACTTTCGTATCGAAATGTTACGTTTTTAAATTCAATAATACTCATTCTTTGCTCCAAATAGCACTTGCACCGCAAGGTAAAACTAAACCGTTTTCAGTAGCACGAAGTCCGATTTCACTACCTGTAACCTTACCGCCAAAGCGTTTTTTCACAACTGCACCTAAAATATATTCCATAACTGATGGGCTTAAGCCTGTTGTATAAGAATTTATAAGCACCATAAGTGGGTCATCACTTAACACCTGACTACAAAGTTCAACAAAGCCGTAAACTTCATTTTCAAGCTTCCAGACTTCACCACCAGGACCTCTGCCGTAAGATGGTGGGTCCATAATGATAATGTCGTATTTATTGCCACGACGGATTTCACGCTGAACGAATTTGATACAATCATCAACAATCCATCTTACATTTTTATCGGCAACGCCTGAAGAAGCTGCATTTTCCCTTGCCCAGAGTGTCATGCCCTTTGATGCGTCAACATGGCACACGGAAGCCCCTGCTTTAAGAGCAGAAACAGTAGCACCACCCGTATAAGCAAACAAATTGAGAACTTTTACCTCTCGACCTGCATTTTTAATGATTTCTGCTACCTTATCCCAGTTTGTTGCTTGTTCAGGGAAAAGACCTGTGTGCTTAAAGCCCATTGTTTTAATATTAAAGGTTAAATCACGGTAGCCGATAGTCCAAAAGTCAGGAATTTTGTTTCTGATTTCCCACTGACCGCCACCAGTCTGTGAACGGTGATACACGGCATCCGCTTTTTTCCAAAGTGGATTTTTCTTTTCAGTTTTCCATATAACCTGTGGGTCGGGACGAATTAAAGTAATATTCCCCCAACGTTCAAGTCGTTCACCACAAGAGCAGTCAATAAGCTCATAATCTTTCCAATTATCGGCAACTCGCATTTTATACTAACCTTTCTCTTACAACCTGAGCAACACTTTCGCCCAATTCCTTAATTTTATCGTAGTCCTTACCTTCAAGCATTACACGAACAAGTGGTTCTGTACCTGAAAGACGAACAAGAATTCTGCCTTCATTTCCAAGTGTTTCTTCAACCTGCTTAATCGCATTCTGAACTTCTTTATCCTTCTTAAACTGTGCCTTACCAAAGTTAGAAACACGAACATTGATAAGCACCTGTGGATAAACTTCCATTTCGTCGGCAAGCTCTTTAAGTGTTTTGCCTGTATCTTTTACAACTGCAAGTAACTGAATTGCAGAAAGTTGTCCGTCACCAGTTGTTGCATATTTCAAAAAGATGATATGGCCTGACTGTTCACCACCGATGCTATAACCATTAGCACTCATATTTTCAAGAACATAACGGTCACCAACACTTGTTTTTTCGCATTTAATCCCATTTTCTTCACAGAATTTGAAGAAGCCCATATTACTCATAACAGTAACAACTGCAGTATCCTTTTTAAGTTTGCCCAACTGTTTCATATGCTTTGCACAAACTGCGATACATTTATCGCCATCAACGACTGCACCTGTGTGGTCAACTGCCAACATTCTGTCAGCATCGCCATCAAATGCGAAGCCCATATCACAACCATTTTCAACAACAACTTTTTGTAAGTTTTCAAGGTGTGTTGAACCACAATCTTTATTGATGTTAACACCATCAGGCTCTGCACTGATAACAACAACCTCTGCACCGAGACGAGTGAAAACCTCTTCTGCAGAAACACTTGATGAGCCGTTTGCACAGTCAAGTGCAATTTTGTAACCCTTGAAACTCATATTTGTTGCAGAAAGAAGATGCTCAATGTAGTCATTGATTGCGTCTGCCTTTCTCTTTGCTTTACCTACTCCTCCACCAACTGGAGTTGGAATAGGTGTTGCGTTATCAAGGATAATTGCTTCAATTTCGTTTTCAAGTGCATCAGGAAGTTTATAGCCATTTGACTGAAAAATCTTAATTCCGTTGTATTCACAAGGATTGTGTGATGCAGAAATCATAATACCTGCATCATATCCATATTCACGAACCAAAAATGCAACTGCAGGAGTTGGCACAACACCCAACTTCAAAACATCTGCACCAACAGAGCAAAGACCTGCTGTAATAGCATTTTCAAGCATCTGTGATGATGCACGAGTATCAAGTCCTATAAGCACCTTTGGTCTTTTACCATTTGAATTTTTACTAAGCACCATAGCTGCTGCTCGACCAATCTGCATTGATAATTCACATGTAAGTTCTGTATTTGCAACGCCTCTTGCACCGTCTGTTCCAAAAAGTCTACCCATAATTAAATCTCCTTAAAATAATGAAGTTTGGGAATTTGTCTTGTTATTTGTGTTAGTTTCGTTAAATCCTAAATGTTTATATGCCAATGGTGTTACCACTCTGCCACGAGGTGTTTTTGCCAAAAAGCCAATCTGCATTAAATATGGCTCATAGACGTCCTCAATAGTCACAGCTTCTTCACCTATTGTAGCCGCTATTGTTTCAAGTCCCACAGGACCACCATTGAAATTACGAATCATTGTAGTGAGCATAAGTCTGTCAATATTATCAAGACCTATTTCGTCAATTTCCATTCTGCCAAGAGCAATTTTTGCGTTGTCCTCACTGATTACGCCATTACTCATAACCTGTGCAAAGTCTCTTGCTCTCTTTAAAAGTCTGTTTGCAATTCTTGGTGTACCACGTGAGCGGGATGCGATTTCCAAAGCACCACCATCTTCTGCGTAAATGTCAAGGATACCCGCACTACGCTTTACAATTTCTGAAAGTTCTTCAGGAGTGTAAAGCTCAAGTCTTAAAATAACACCAAATCTATCACGAAGTGGAGCTGTAAGTTGACCTGCACGAGTAGTAGCACCAACAAGAGTAAATCTCGGTAAATCAAGACGGATACTTCTTGCAGATGGTCCTTTACCAATGATAATATCAAGTGCATTATCTTCCATAGCAGGATAAAGCACTTCTTCAACTGCACGAGAAAGACGATGAATTTCGTCAATGAAAAGCACGTCGCCATCGTTTAAGTTTGTAAGGAGTGCTGCAAGGTCACCGGGCTTTTCGATTGCAGGGCCTGAAGTTACTCTGATTTGAACGCCCATTTCGTTTGCAATAATTCCTGCAAGAGTTGTTTTACCAAGTCCTGGAGGGCCATATAAAAGTACATGGTCGAGAGTGTCCCCTCTGTTTTTTGCAGCCTCAATATATATTTTCAAGTTTTCTTTAACCTTTTCCTGACCGATATATTCGTTAAGCGTTTTTGGACGGAGAGAAATCTCAATATCGTGGTCAGTTTCAGTAAAACCGGGAGTCATTATTCTGTTTTCGTTTTCGAAATCCATTTATTTTACCCCCTTAACCTAATGAAAGCATTTTTAATGCCTGTTTAATAATATTTTCGACTGAAAGTGATGGGTCAATTTTACTTACTGCCACACTTGCATCACTCTGTGAGTAACCAAGCATTTCAAGAGCCGCAACTGCCTCGGCAGAGTTTGAATTTGTAAGAGTTGAACTGACTGCTGTTAAGTCAACAGAATTGTCTGCTCCTGCAAAAGTCTTGCCAACTTTATCTTTGAGTTCCATACAAATTCTCTGTGCAAGTTTAGGTCCAACACCATTTGCCTTTGTAAGTGCTTTATGGTCACCTGCTGCAATACTTAATGCAACCTTATCGGGAGTGAGTTCTGAGAGAATTGCAAGTCCCATTTTAGGACCAACACCATTAACTGTTATAAGCATTTTAAAGCAGTCCATTTCAGTTTTGTCATAAAAACCAAAAAGCTCCATAGCATCTTCACGGACGTTGAGATATGTGTAAAGAGTGACTTTCATACCCATTGATGCACATTTCTGTGAAGTTGTAAGAGTGGTCATACAACGGAATGTAACACCGTTAACATCTACACAAACAGTATTAGCATCAAAGTCAACTACATTTCCTGTTACTGAATAAATCATAATAATTTTCCTTTATTTCAACTTACTTAATCTTCCCATAAGTGAGCCACTTGCGTGTGCGTGGCAAATAGCCATAGCTAATGCGTCGGCAGTATCGTCAGGCTTTGGAATTTTTTCAAGTTTTAAAATTACCCTTGTCATTTCCTGCACCTGTTTCTTTTCAGCACGTCCATAACCCACGACACTCTGTTTTACCTGCAAAGGTGTGTATTCGAAAATATCGAGATTATTTTTCTGTGCCGCAAGGTTAATCACCCCCCTTGCTTGGGCAACGTCAATAACTGTTTTTGCATTGGTGTTATAGAAAAGTTTTTCGATAGCCAAAGCATCGGGTTTATATTTATTTATAATGTCACAAATACCGTCGTAAACCGTTTCAAGACGCTCGTTGAAGGGTGTTTTTGCCTCGGTTGTAACAGCACCGTAAGCCACCACCTGAAAACGATTTGCCGTATAGTCAATTACTCCCCAACCTACGATTGCGTAACCCGGGTCGATGCCTAAAATCACCATGACATACTACCTCACTATATAATCGATTAATTATAACACATTACATTATAAATGGCAAGAAAAAAGGGACTTAAAAAAGCCCCTTTTACATATAATTTTCAGTTTGTTAATATTTATTTTTTATTATTTTTATCCCTTTCACGGACTACAAATCTTGTTGGTGTGCCTTCAAGACCGAAAACCTCACGGATTTGGTTATCGAGATAACGCTGATAGCTATAATGGAACAAGTCCTTATTGTTTACAAAGCAAACGAATGTTGGTGGTCTTGTTGAAGCCTGAGTCATATAGTATATCTTCAAGCGTTTACCCTTATCTGATGGTGGTTGAACACGAGCAGTTGCATCTGCAAGAACATCATTGAGTTTACCTGTTGAAATTCGCATAGCATTCTGACTATCAACGAATTTAATAAGTTCAAAAAGTCTGTCAAGTCTTTGACCTGTTTTTGCAGAAATAAAGATAAATGGTGCATAGCTCATAAATGAGAAATCATTCATAAGTTTTTTACGGTATTTATCCATTGTCTGACCGTCTTTTTCTACTAAATCCCATTTATTAACTGCGATAATACAAGCCTTTCCAAGTTCGTGAGCAATACCTGCAACCTTGGAGTCCTGCTCTGTAAAGCCTTCAACTGCATCAATCATAATAACGCACACGTCGGCTCTTTCAACTGCCATCTGTGCACGGAGAACGGAATATTTTTCAATCTGGTCCTCAACCTTGCTCTTACGGCGAAGTCCGGCAGTATCAATGAACATAAAGGACCCATGCTCATTGTCAATATATGTGTCAGTTGCATCCCTTGTTGTACCTGCAATATTGGAAACAATTACTCTTTCCTCACCTGCTATTTTGTTAATCAAGGATGATTTACCTGCATTTGGTTTACCAATAACAGCAACCTTTACAGTATCGTTTTCGTCTTCACTATCAAAATCATCAGGAAGATATTCGAGAACTTTATCAAGCAAGTCACCTGTACCGTGACCGTGAGCAGCAGAAACCTGAATTGGGTCACCAAGACCTAAATTATAGAACTCATAGAATTCTGCGGGTGGCTCACCCAATGAGTCAGATTTATTAACACAAAGAATAATAGGCTTATTGCTCTTAATAAGCATTGTTGCAACTTCTTCATCAGTAGCCACAACACCTGATTTAACGTCAGTTACAAAAATAATAACATCGGCACTATCAATGGCAAGTTGTGCTTGGCGACGCATCTGTGACAATATAACATCATCTGAATGTGGCTCAATACCACCTGTATCAACAAGCATCATCTCATGACCGAGCCATTCACAATCGCCATAAATTCTGTCACGTGTAACACCCGGTGTATCGTCAACAATGGACAATCTTTTACCAATAAGTTTATTAAAAAGTGTACTTTTACCAACGTTGGGACGACCAACGATTGCAATTACGGGTTTTGCCATTATTCCACCCCCAAAAGAACTTTTAAAACCTGACCACCGTCTCCGTTAGTCAGAATAATTTTCGTATTTAATCTTTCTTCTAATTCCTCAAGAGTCATATCGTCAAGGAATTTGTTTTTGTTTTCAGTATGATTTGTGTAGTCACTAATCATTGAGCTTGGCAACAGTAAATATTCACCTAAATCGCAGCCCTTTAACTGCTCATAAAGGTCAATTCCGGTTACAAGTCCCGAAACTGTTATAGTTTCACCGAAAAAGTTATTGATTATTTTCTTAACCACTATTTCCATTCCGTATTTTTCTTCTGCCTTTTGGCAAAGGGCATTTAAGAATGGATAAAAGTCTGCACCTGTTGCGAGTGTGACTTTTTTGTGCTTTGGTTTTTCGTTACAATACTCTAACTCATCAAGAAAATCGTCGTTAAATGAACGAACTAATCCAACACCATTTTCAATTTGTGGGTATCCGTCATAATACTCAGCAGAAGGCAATTCCCGTTCTGCCTTAATAAAGAATTCGTCCGCAGGATACACAAGTCCCATCCCGTATTCCTTACGGAATTTTTGAGAATATTCTTCAATAATATCAATAGTTTCCCCTGCTGTTTCCTTGTTGTAAGGTTCAAGCTTTTCCAAGCCATCACGGAATTTTGTAAGTCCCACAGGTACAGCTGCGATACTTTGAACTGAAGGATAAAACGAGGATAATTCCTCAATGCTTCTGCGTAATTCATCACCATCATTTATACCCGGACAAAGAACAAGTTGGGTATTCATTTTTATCCCTGCATCGGCTAATCTCTTAATAATTTTAAGACTCTCACCTGCGTTTTTATTCTTCATCATCTGAACTCGAAGTTCAGGATTCATTGTGTGAACAGAAATATTAACAGGGCTTATATGCATTGAGATAATACGCTCTATTTCGTGTTCGGAAATATTAGTAAGAGTAATATAATTACCAAAAAGGAAGGACAAACGACTGTCGTCATCCTTAAAATACAAGCTGGGTCTTAATCCCTTTGGTAACTGGTCAATAAAGCAGAAAATGCACTTGTTTTTACAATGCTGTTGCTTATCCATAAGATAGGTGTCAAACTCAAGTCCACAATCGGTTGAATTTGTCTTAACAACTCTGAATCTTCCGTCAACACATTTAAAGGTCATGGTGACATTCTGCTCTGCCATATAAAAATCAAAATCAAGGACATCCATTATTTCTTTGCCGTTAATTTTAAGTAATTCGTCCCCTGCTTTAATTCCTTTTACATAGCATAGAGAATTTTTCTTAACGCCACTGATTTTTACTGACAAAACTATCACCTACCCTTGTTTTTTGAAATGTTTTTAAGCAAGACTAAAAGGCGGAGAGAAAAAAGTTCTTTCCGCCTTCTTAAATCAAAAGATAATTCTAAAGGAATTAAGCCTCTTCTTTAAGAGCAACAACCTGTCTTCCCTTATACTGTCCGCATTCACCGCAAACTCTGTGTGGTCTCTTATACTGACCGCAGTTTGGGCACTTTACAAGCTCAGGAGCTGTCATCTTCCAAACGTTTGAACGTCTCTTATCTCTTCTTGTTTTTGAAACTCTTCTCTTAGGTACTGCCATTTGGGGCACCTCCTTATAATATTATAAATAAAATAATTAACTAATCTTCAAGCAACTGTAATAAAGCTGCCATTCGTGGGTCAACATCTTTTTTGCAATCACAAGGACCGTCATTAAGATTTTTA
>JAFYSE010000050.1 GCA_017546665.1 Clostridia bacterium
ATCTTCAATATTAAAGCCCATTGAACGGAAAATGCTTTCACACTGACGCTGTACAAGTGTGATAGGGTGGTATGAACCACGAGTTAAGTCAGCAGGAACAGAAATATCAAAAACAGGTGTGCTTTCGATTTCCTTCTTTAATTCAAGCTCTTTAAGCTCCTGACTCTTTTCTGCAATTTTCTGTTCAACAAAGGCACGAACCTCGTTGACAACCTGACCCATAATTGGTCTTTCTTCTGCTGAAAGTGAACCCATCATTTTAAGCATAGATGTAAGTTCACCCTTTTTACCAAGCACCTGAACTCTGAATTCTTCAAGTTGACTCTGCTCAGTAAAAGTGCTAAGTTCTGCTTCCGCACGAGCACGGATAGCTTCAAGCTTTTCTCTCATCTTTTTCTTCCTCACTTTAATTTATAATCGGAAATAGGGAAATAGAAATAAAAAAATCCCACACTCCAAAAGAGTATGGGACGAATAAAATCCGCGGTACCACCCAAATTTTTGCCAAAAGCAAACACTTTCCGTATCCTGTAACGGGAATAAGCCGTCTTTACCTACTGTTATTTCAGCAAAGCCACTCCAAAGTGAACTTCAATTAAGATTTCATTCTATTGTGCTTTCAGCCACGGCACAACTCTCTGAAAGAAGTAATTTCTTAACCTACTCTCTTTTTCATCGTGTTTTCAATATCCTGTGTATTATATCAAAAGTTTAATTTTAAGTCAAGAAGTTTTAAGCGTAAAATTAAAAACCAAAAACGCTTTGCATTATATATTTTCTTTATTAGGTATTCAGTTTTAAAATTATAATTTGTATAGGTGTTTTATATAAAAAACATCCCTATACACCCATTTAACAACTTTCTTTTCAGAAAAAAACGGTAGGTTTTTAGCCTACCGTTAATTTTTTTAATATTTTGTAAGATATTCGTCGATTTCCCACTGTGTAACCTTTGTGGTGTAATCAACCCATTCCTTCTTTTTACCCTTAAGGTATTTATCGAAGATGTGTTCACCAAGAACGTCCCTTGCCCATTCACTTGCTTCAAGCTCACGAACTGCTTCCTGCAAAGTACCAGGAAGATTTTTAATACCCTGTGCCTTGCGTTCTGCTCTTGTCATATCATAGATATTTGTTGTAATTCCTTCAGGTGCTTTCATACCCTTCTTGATACCGTCAAGACCTGCTGCGATGCAGAGAGCCATTTCAAGATATGGGTTGCAAGATGGGTCTGCTGAACGAAGTTCAACACGAGTTGCCATACCACGAGCTGCAGGAACACGAATAAGTGCTGAACGGTTTGATGCTGACCAAGAAATATAAACAGGTGCTTCAAAGCCGGGAACAAGTCTCTTGTATGAGTTAACAAGTGGATTCGCAACTGCTGTAATTGCTCTTATGTGGTGGAGAATACCTGCGATAAACTGATATGCAGTTTCAGAAAGACCATATTTATCATCAGGGTCATAGAATGCGTTTTTGCCATCCTTCATAAGAGAAAGATTTGTATGCATACCATTACCTGCTGCACCGTAAATTGGCTTTGGCATAAATGTTGCATGAAGTCCGTTACGACGAGCATAAGTCTTAACAACGTGCTTAAAGGTTACAACCTTATCAGCTGCTTCAAGTGCTTCTGCAAATTTGAAGTCGATTTCGTGCTGACCCTCTGCACATTCGTGGTGGGAAGCCTCGATTTCATAGTCCATCTGCTGTAATGCTATACAGATGTCGTTTCTGCATTGTTCACCATCATCAGCAGGGCCGATATCAAAATATCCAACAGCGTCATTTGTATTTGTTGTTGCTCTACCCTGTTCATCAAGTTTGAAAAGGAAGAATTCACATTCAGGACCAACATTGATTGAATATCCCATACTTGCTGCTTCTTCAATAACTGAACGAAGAACGTGGCGAGGGTCACCCATAAATGGAGTTTCTTTATCAGCTGTGTAAACGTCGCAGATTACTCTTGCTGTACCCTCTTTCCAAGGAAGAATTGTGAATGTATCAAGGTCAGGCTTTAAATACATATCTGACTCATCAATACGAACAAAGCCTTCGATTGAAGAACCGTCAAACATCTGACCGTCAGTAAGCACTTTTTCGAACATATTTTCAGTAATTGCGATATTCTTCATCTGACCAAAAATGTCAGTAAACTGCAAACGCAAGAACTTTATATTTTTTTCTTTCGCTATTTTAAGAATGTCTTCAACTGTGTAGCTCATTGGAGTTACCACCTTTCAAATGTGAATATATAAATAAATACCCACTTTAATAGTAATATTATACCATTGTTTTTAAGGATGTCAACAAATGAATGCGGAATTCAGAATTCAGAATGCAGAATTAAAGCGAGGTTTTAGCCTCGCTTTGTTAAATTTATTTATTTTTCTTTTTGTAAAGAAGATATGAGTAAACCGTTGGAACAACTACCATCGGTACAAGCATAACAAAGAAAAGCCAGAATGCACCTAAAAATGCTGTTGCCATTATTACAATACCACCGATTACCCAGAGAAAACCTGCCATACGATGTGTTTTATTCCAATTTTCTTCATCCTCAAGAGTCCAAGGAAGTTTTATACCCATTGTGTAGCTTTGTTTACATTTTGGCATATAGTTACCGATTATGACAAACAATGCACCCATAAAAAGTGGCAGAATTATTTCCACGCTGACCTTGTGACCTAATGCTGTTGCATAGACAAATGAATTGCAAAGTAAGGATAGAACAGGAATAATCCATAAAACAAGCGTAAACATTTTGTCATTGATGTTCTGCTTTTTAGGGTCAAGAGATGTACCAAGCACACAAATCCATTGAGCAACAACTAACACCAACGGCATTATGAATACTGCTTGTGTTTTAGTTCCATAACCGTCAACATTGCCATTTGCATCCCAATGCATTGGAACTTGGTCAGGTAATTTATCCCATAATATTAAGCCAACAACTACCGGTATAAGTATTACTAATGATGTAATTATCAATTTTGGTAAATTCTTTTTAATCATTACTGTTATCTCCTTTCAATTCTGTTATCCAAAGCATAATCTCCTCAAGCACAGACGCATTCAGTTCATAGATTATGAATTTTCCGTCCCTTTTATCCCGTACAAGGTCGGCTTCTTTAAGCACGGATAGATGACGAGAAATTGCAGCACCCGTTATATCAAATTTTTCGGTTATTTCCCCTGCTGACATCTGCTCACCTTTAAGCATATTAAGTATTTCTCTACGCACAGGGTCAGAAAGGGCTTTTAATGTGTTCTGAATTCCCATACACTCACTCCTTTAACATTTAACTTAAATGTTAAATGTATTATAATACTATTATTTTATATTGTCAAGAGTTGCCCTTTACCAAATTGAATTTTATTTTATATAAAAAATGCGGGAGCCTTAGCCCCCGCTGTAATATGTGAATATTAATTACATAAGTGAAAGATAAAGGTCTTTGATTTCTTCAACACTTGTATCTCTTGGGTTACCTGGACGGCAAGCGTCAGCAAATGCAGATTCACTGAGGAAATCAATATCCTCTGCTTTTACAATTTCTTTAAGGTCTGTTGGGATACCAACATCAACAGAAAGCTGTTTAACTGCGTCAATAGCTGCTTTTCTTGCATCTTCAAGACTCATAGCGTCAACACCCGCTACACCCATAGCCTTTGCAATATCTCTGTATTTTTCACCTGTTGCAGGAGCGTTATATTCCATAACTGTTGGAAGAATAATAGCATTTGCAACACCGTGAGGTGTGTCATAAAGAGCACCAAGAGGATGTGCCATTGAGTGAACAATACCAAGACCTACGTTACTGAAGCCCATACCTGCAACGTACTGACCGAGAGCCATATCTGCTCTACCCTCATCTGTGTTTTCAACTGCACCACGAAGTGAACGAGCAATAATTTCGATAGCCTTAATGTGGAACATATCAGAAAGTTCCCAAGCACCTTTTGTGATATAACCTTCAATAGCATGAGTGAGAGCATCCATACCTGTTGCTGCTGTAAGTCCCTTTGGCATTGATGCCATCATATCAGGGTCAACAACTGCCACAACCGGAATGTCGTGAACGTCAACACAAACCATTTTTCTGTCTTTTTCTACGTCTGTGATAACATAGTTGATTGTAACCTCTGCTGCTGTACCTGCTGTTGTTGGAACTGCGATGATTGGCACACATGGATTCTTTGTTGGTGCAACACCTTCAAGTGAACGAACATCAGCAAATTCAGGGTTTGTGATAATGATACCGATAGCTTTTGCAGTGTCCATTGAAGAACCGCCACCGATTGCAACGATGCAATCTGTACCTGCTGCTTTGAAAGCCTCAACACCTGTCTGAACATTTTCAATTGTTGGGTTTGGTTTGATATTTGAATAGATTTCGTAAGCGATTTCTGCACCATCAAGGATATCTGTTACCTTTTTTGTAACACCAAATTTGATAAGGTCAGGGTCGGAGCAAACGAAAGCTTTTTTAAAGCCTCTTGCCTTGATTTCATCAGCAATAGCAGCGATAGCACCTTTGCCGTGATAAGATGTTTCATTGAGTACAAAACGATTTGCCATAATAATTTTACCTCCATTAGTCAGAAAGTCTGACAAAAATTTAACAATATCATTATACAATAACCCCCCCGAAAATTCAAGAGAATTATGGGGGATTTTATATTTAAATATAGTTTTTAATTTCGCCAGGTGCAATAACACCCTTTTCCGTGATAAACGCAGTAATAAGTGAATTGTCAGTAACATCAAATGCAGGGTTGAGAGTCTTTGCATTTTGTGGAATCATTCTGTTTTCATACCACATCTCCCCTATTTCATCACCATTTCGCATTTCAATTACAATCTCGTCACCTGTTTTAATATTTTTATCAAAGGTTGAGAAAGGCATACAAACATAAAACGGAATGCCATAGTGCTTTGCTAAAATCGCCACACCACTTGTACCAATTTTATTTGCAGTATCACCATTAAGGGCTACTCTGTCACAACCTACCAAAACTGCATCCACAAGTCCGTTTTTCATAACGAATGATGCCATATTATCACATATTACAGTTGTGTCAACATCTGCGTCGCAAAGTTCAAATGCAGTAAGCCTTGCACCTTGAAGAAGTGGTCGGGTTTCGTCGGCAAAAACCTTTATATTATGTCCGTTTTCCTTTGCAACATAGATAGGCGCTAACGCTGTACCATATTTTACTGTTGCAAGTCGTCCTGCGTTACAATGGGTTAAAACTGAATTACATTTTTTTAATAAATCTGCACCGTATTCACCGATTTTACGACAGACTGCGACGTCATCATCAAGTATATCCAAAGCACAACGTATAAGGTATGTTCGAAAATTTTCTCTATTCAATTTTTCTGCTACTTTGAGCATTTCTTCAGTTGCCCATTTTAAATTAACGGCAGTCGGACGGCATAAAACAAGTTTTTCGCAGTAGTCTTTTAACTCTGCAAACAATTCTTCATATGTATCGGCTGTGCTTTTATTCATAAGCACCGCAAGGCTTATTGCAGTAAAAACACCGATTGCAGGAGCACCACGGACTTTAAGAAACTTTATTGCATCAAAAATCTCATTAAAATCATCCGTTGCAACTTCCCTATATTCAGTTGGTAAAAGTGTCTGGTCAATGAAAACTGCTTTGTTATTAACAGTATCAAACCCAACAGTTGCACCATTTAAAAACATCAAAATTCACCCACAATTTCAGTAATGAGTCTTTGCATTTCTTCACTCTTTTGTCTGCCTATTGTCAAAACTTCTTCTTCAGTAAGTCTTTCCCCTGAAAGTCCTGCTGCCTTATTTGAAACAAGTGAGAAGCCAAGCACATCAATTCCACAATGATTTGCTGCGATTACCTCTTGCACAGTTGACATACCAACAGTATCAGCTCCAAGCACACGAAACGCACGAATTTCTGCAGGTGTTTCATAACTTGGACCTGTACAACCGATATATACACCCTGTTGGAGTTTCATTCCAAGCTTTTCAGCACAGTTAAATGCAACTTCACGAAGTGCAGGTGCATAGGCAAAGCTCATATCGGGGAAACGACAACCAAAATCGTCGTCATTTTTACCTATAAGACAGTTTTTGCCTGTAAAGTTAATGTGGTCGGTAATAACCATAATATCACCAACGTTGAAACTCTCGTTGATGCCACCTGCTGCGTTTGTAACAATAAGTTTTTTAACACCAAGCATTTTCATAACACGAATTGGCATTACAACATTTTGAACTTCATAGCCTTCGTAAAGGTGAATTCTGCCCTGCATACACATAACCTTTTTGCCGTTAAGTGTACCGAAAACAAATCGACCTACATGACCTGGCGCAGTAGAAACGGGAAAATTCGGAATATCCTTGTAATCTACATACTGTGGATTTTCAATTTTTTCACCCAAAGTGCCAAGACCACTACCTAAAATAATCCCGATTTCGTATGTGTCAGTAATTTTAGTTCTTATAAATTCAACTGCTTTATTAACCATTTGATTTAACCTCATTTACAACCTCACGGACTAATCTGCTTACCTCAAAGCCCATTCTTTCAACGTCGATAGTTGTGAATTCACCATTTTTATAGAGGACTTCACCATCAACCATTGTAAGCACTACATTACTCTTATTTGCAGAATATACTAAATTATTAAGTATATCAAAATCAGGGTACATATTTGGTGTTGACATATCAAGCACAATTAAATCAGCTTTGTTACCAACTTTAATTGCACCACAATCGTGTCTGCCCTGTGCTTTATAGCCATTAACAGTTGCCATTCTGTAAGCATCCTGTGGAGTGACAATATCTGCCTGATTATTAACACCCTTTGGCAAGAGTGCAGCAAGGTACATTTCACGCATAATATCAAGTCCGTTGTTACTTGCTGCAGAGTCTGTACCGATACCAACATTTACACCCTTTTGTAATAATTTATAGGTATCGCAGAAGCCACTGCCGAGTTTCATATTACTTGCAGGACAATGGGCAACAGTTACACCCATTTCCTTAAATATATCCATATCTTCGTCCTCAACCCATACACAATGAGCAAGAATTGTAGGACTGTTAAACACCTTTGCATCATAGAAAAGTCGAGCAGGAGTTTTCCCGTATTTAGCCTTACAGTTTTCATGCTCTGCCTTTGTTTCGGACAAATGAATATGATTTATATAATCCTTACCATTTGTAAATTCACCAAACTGCTCAATAATTGAAAGTCGGTTTGTATATTCTGCGTGAAGGCTCATATCAATTTTAATTTTGCCATTTTCTGTATTGTGATACTTTTCTGCAAGGTAAATGCCCTCTTGGAATCTCTCGTTTGCAGTAATGTCTTCATCGACGAAGCTCACGATTGAACGACCAAAATTGGTCTTTGCCTTACTGTCGATTACCGCTTTCATTACACCGTCGCCGAAGAAATACATATCTGTAAATGATGTTGTACCACACGCTAACATTTCTGCAATTGAAAGCATTGTGCCATAGTAGGCTCTATCACAGTTTAATCTGTCTTCAAATGGGAAAACCTTTTCATTAAGCCAACGGTCAAGGGGCAGATTTTCAGCATAACCACGAAGAAGCGTCATTGGTGAATGGGTATGAAGATTTACAAAGCCTGATGATAACACCTTACCTGTGCCGTCATACTCTTCCCCATAGTTTTCCTGTGGTTTTCCAGTGCCGATATAGTCGATTTTATCCCCCTTGATACCAACAAACATATTGTTTTGAATTTCAAGGTTTTCGTTGATGATTGAAATATTTTTAAATAGCATAATTAATCTCCAAAAAAGGCAGAGTTACCCCTGCCTTAAAAATCATTCAATAATAATTGTTTCGATTACTACGTCTTCTTTTGGTTTATTTGAGAAATAGTCAGCAGGAACTTTTGCGATTGCGTCAACAACATCCATTCCTTCAAATGTCTGACCGAAAACTGTATGACGGAAATCAAGCCATGGTGTGCCACCAATTTCTTCATAAGCCTCAATACATTCTGTTGGGAAAACTCTTTCGTCAGCCATTCTCATCTGTTCAAGTAAGTTTTCAGGACATTCCTTAGCCTGAACAATAAAGAACTGACTACCATTTGTGTTAGGACCTGCATTTGCCATACAGAGTGCACCACGAAGGTTATGAAGTTCGCCTGTGAACTCGTCTTCAAAAGACTTGCCCCAAATGCTCTGTCCGCCTGTACCTGTACCCAATGGGTCACCACCCTGAATCATAAAGTCATTGATTACACGGTGGAAAATAAGCCCGTCATAGTAACCATTCTTTGCATGAGTTGTAAAATTTTCAACTGCTTTTGGTGCAAATTTAGGGAAAAGCTTGATTTTAATATCTCCCATATTTGTTTTGATTGTTGCAATCATATCACCTGCAACAGGTGCATTTAACTGATGAAACATAATATTTTTCTCCTTATTCAACTGATTTTAACGATTCTATCATATCAATTTTCTGAAGTTTTTTCTTCATAACTGCGTTGACAATGGCTGTGAAAATAACTGTCAGGATTGTTGAAATCACAACACTTGAGAAACGGAGTTCTCTACCGAACATATACATATCCGTTTCAACTGTCATCATTACAAATCTATGAAGAATAACACCCATTATTATACCAACAATTATACCTAAAACAGTCAAAATCACATTTTCACGATAAACATAACTTGCAAGTTCGTTGTCATAGAAGCCCAACACTCTAAATGTTGCAAGTTCACGTCGTCTTTCGCTGATATTGATATTATTAAGATTATAAAGAACAACATAAGCAAGAATTGCCGCTGAAGCAATCATTAAGAAAATAATCAAATAGAGATTTTTAATAACCTCATTGATACCCTCAAGCTCTTCTTCATTTGTTATGACAGAGTTTACATTGGTGTAGGTTGAGAATGTTGTTTTAAGCTCATCCATATCAACACCCCTTGCTGTTTTAAGCATAAAGATATTGATATCAACTGATGTACCGTAAAGGGATTCATAAAGGTTTGGTGTCATATAGATATAATTGAAAATGTAGTTTTCTGTAATACCTAAAACCTTTACTTCCTTTGGTGTAACTCTTGAATCGTCAAGTTTCACATAAATATAATCATTGACCTTAACACCTAAAAGGTCAGCGTATTTTTCAGTAATAACAACGCCATCGCTCAAAAGATTTAACTGTTCCTTATCCCCTGTTCGTTCTTTAAGATTTACATATTTAGGGAATGCATCCACATCTGTGGGAACTACAAGATATGCCTTGATTTCTTCTCCCACTCCTGCCTCTGCTTCGCCTGATGCAGAAACAATAGTTCTGTTTGCCAAAAGAATACCTTCAAGCATCTGGCTATCAGACATCTGTGAAAGAAGGGTTCTTCTTTCTGCCTTTGTCATTGACGGGTCAACGCTGACAATACCATCATAGTTAAACACATCGCCATATTGATTTTCGGCAACTGCTGAAACGGAATCATTAATTCCAAGTCCCACAAGGAGAAGTGCCATACATCCGCCAACACCGAAAAGAGTCATAAAGAAACGCTTTTTATATCTTAAAAGGTTTCTGAATGCTACCTTCTGTCCGAAATTAAGTCTCTGCCAAATTCCTGTAAAGTTTTCAAGGAAGGTTCTCTTACCTGCCTTTGGTGCTTCAGGTCGCATAAGTGATGCCGGTTCACTCTTAAGTGAACGATAACAAGCTATAAATGTTGCAAGAGTTGTGAAAATAATCGCTGCTACACCTGCAAGGAATGCGTACCAGAAATTAAACTTAATAACATTTGAGCCTAAGTTATAATAAACTGCACGATACGTACCGATAATCATAGGTGGAATTGTAAGCTCACCCACAACTGCACCCAACACACTACCTGCCACCGTTGCAGCCGCAGCATAGAGAATATACTTTGCAATAATTGAAACCTTATCGTAACCGAGAGCCTTTAATGTACCAATCTGAATTCTTTCTTCTTCAACCATTCTTGTCATTGTTGTAAGGCTGACAAGAGCTGCAACAAAGAAGAAAATAATTGGGAAAACTGCACCGATTGCACTGATACTATCCGATTCACTTACATAAGCCGCGTGGGATTCGATTCCGTTTCTGTCAAGAACATACCAAATGGGAACTTCAATTCCTGAAACCTTGTTTCTTAAATCATTAATTTGGTCTTCGGCTTTTTCAAGCTCGTTCATTGCCTGTTGATAATAGGTGTCATACTGCTCCTGACTCTGCTGTAAAAGAGTATCGGCATTAATAATTTCCTGCTCTGCCATTTCAAGATTACCCTTGTTAGCGAGAGCCTGTTGAAGCTGACCAACTGTAACCTTTGCCTGCAATAAATCTCTTTCGCCCTGCTCAATCTTCAATTCCTGTGCAGCAACCTCATTTTCTGCAGCCTGAAGACCGAATTTAACAAGTGCCATTGTCTGCTTTGCATCGGCAATATCATTTGGATTAGCATTAGGGTCAGATTCCATCTGATTAATTTCTTCTTCAATTTCCTCAAGTCTTAACTTTGCTTCCTCCATAGCCTTTTTTGCAGTCTGGGTTGCAGTTTTTGCATTAGCAATCTGTGTTTCTGCATCCTTAACCTCTTTTTCAGCTATTGGAAGATATTCTTCAGCATTGGCAAGAAGGTTCTTATTTGCCTCAATTTCTGCACGACTGTTTTCTATAAGCGTTTTTTGTGCATACAATTTATCAAGAGCATTTTTAAGGTCATCTTCCACATTAAGCTTTTCTGTGGAGAATTGTCTTTCTGCCTTTTCAAGCTCTGTATTTGCAGTTGAACGCACCTCAGTATAACGGATATCACACTGTTTACCTGAAATTTCTTCAAGTTGTTCAATCACATTATTTACAAGCTTTTTATAATCTTTGTCAAAGCTGTTAAGCTCCTTTGCACCTGCTACTGTAATATAAACGGATGTATAAGAATCGGAAACAAAAGTTTCTCTCGGAATAATTACATATCCGTCCGCCATACCGTCGCCCACATTACTTGTTCCCGCATCACCGTTAAGGTAATAGCTTGAAGAACAAACACCAACAATTTTATAGGAGTCAGTTGCAAGTGTTTTTGAAACCTCATCGGATGTACCTGATGAAAGCTGTAACACATCACCAACCTTAAAGCCCGTTTCATCCATAAACTCACGGCTTACAAGACATTGGTTATATATTGTGGGATATTCACCCTCTAATAGGGTGACACCATTAATTGATTTTGTCATTGAAACTGCTCTTGTTACAATTTCCTTTGAATTTACAAAGCAGAGAAAGTCCGTTGTATATGAGCCTTCCACCTCGTAAATACCTTCAACCTGTTTTATTGCCTCAATATCACTTTCAGTAAGACCCAATGTACCTACAACACGAATATCCATAAGATTTTCCTTGT
The DNA here is from genome assembly GCA_017546665.1 of Clostridia bacterium. GTDB lineage: Bacteria > Bacillota > Clostridia > Oscillospirales > Acutalibacteraceae > Fimenecus. The sequence continues at coordinate 11,442 of JAFYSE010000050.1, forward strand.
CATAGGAGGCATCTGCAGTCATATACATGGCAGGTAACGCTGAACGGACACCTGAATAGAAAGCCACACCAAGGGCAACTATGAGCATAATCGAAATAAAGCGACTTCTGCTTTTTTTGATTTCTCGTTTGAAATCCATTATAAGTGATTTAGTCATCTTTTTTACTATCCTTTACCATTCAATCTGTTCAACGGGTACCGGTGATTTATTAAGAAGAATTTTATCAATCTTACCGTCATTGATTTTAACAATCTTATCTGCCATTGGCATAAGTGCAGAGTTATGAGTAATAACAATTACTGTCATTCCCTTTTCACGGCACATATCCTGTAAAAGCTTAAGAATTGATTTACCCGTAACATAGTCAAGAGCACCCGTAGGCTCGTCACAAAGTAAAAGCTTAGGATTTTTAGCCAATGCTCGTGCTATTGCAACACGTTGTTGTTCACCACCTGAAAGCTGTGATGGGAAATTATCCTTTCTGTTTGCAAGTCCCACTTCCCCAAGAATTGTTTCTGCATCAACAGGATTTTTACAAAGCTGAGTTGCAAGTTCAACATTTTCATAGGCAGTAAGATTCTGCACAAGGTTATAGAACTGGAAAACAAATCCCACGTCGTCACGACGATACTGTGTAAGTGCCTTTTCGTCGTGCTTTGCAATATCAACACCGTCAACATTGATTACACCAGATGTTGGCTTATCCATACCACCTAAAATATTGAGAACAGTTGTTTTACCTGCACCTGACGGACCAACAATTATTACAAATTCGCCCTTTTCAATAGGGAAACTTAATTTATCTACTGCATTTATCTGGATTTCACCCATCTGATAGGTTTTAACCACATTTTTAAGTTCAATAAATGACATAAACTTCTCTCCTTAAATCCAAAAGAAATGTACATTTGATGCATACGGAAGAATTATACCATACTATATAAAATAATGCTATATTTTTTTACAAGATAAACTTGAATTTTTTGTTAACAAATTTCGTAGAAAAAATAATAGACAACTGTTGATTATTGAACACAACAATGTTATAATGATAAAAAAATTTACTTTGGGAGATGATTTCGTGTCTATAAACCAAAACGATACTCGTGTAAGACGTACTAAAAAACTTATCCGACAGGGACTTGTTGAACTTTCACAGATAAAGAGTGTAAACAAAATTACTGTTAAAGAGCTTACCGACCGAATTGAGATTAACCGAGGTACATTTTATCTTCACTACAAGGATGTTTATGACCTTGTTGCTTCAATTGAAAACGAGCTTTATAACAGCTTTAATTCAGCAATTACATCTGTCACAAGTGAGCAGGTTTTAAAACACCCAATCGAAGTTTGTGAGCTTTTCTGCAACCATTTTTATGACCAGATGGATGCATATTCAATGCTTCTCGGCAAACACGGTGACGCAGAATTTGCCCATAAAATCGGCAGCCTTTTTAACGAAAAGGTTCTTGAAATCTTTAAGGAAATTTTCCCAAATATGGACAAAGCAAAATATAACTTTGCCTTTACCTACGGTAAATTCGGTCTTGTGGGACTTGTAACCTGTTGGTTTACAGAGCATCCTGACTGGACTCCACATCAGGTAGCAACAATGTGGTTTAGCCTTACATTGTCAGGCTTATGGGGAATTCTCAGCGACGAAGGTAAAGAGGTACTTAAAAATGCACACAATTCTGATTAAAGCCTTTATTCATGATTATGAAAACACAGGTAATTTAAAGGTCAGAGAAGCCTATGGTACTCTTGGAAGCATTACAGGAATTGTTGTAAATCTCATTCTTGCACTCTCCAAATATTTTGCAGGTGTTATTTCAGGAAGTATTTCCGTTACTGCCGATGCAATCAACAATCTTTCCGATGCAGGGTCATCAATTATTTCCCTTATCGGCGTAAAACTCTCTGCAAAGCCCGCCGACAAGGACCACCCCTTCGGTCACGGCAGAGTGGAATATATTACTGCCCTTGCAGTTTCGTTTTTTGTTTTGCTTATGGGTATTGAGCTTTTTAAAAGCTCCGTTGAGAAAATCGCAAATCCTGTACCCGTTAAATTTAATTGGCTCTCTCTTATCATTCTTGTTTTGAGTATTCTAGCAAAGCTTTGGCTTGGACTTTTCAATAAAAAGTTGGGTACTAAAATCAATTCTGCACCGATGATGGCAGTTATGAAGGACAGCTTCAGCGACTGTCTTGCAACGGGAGTTGCCCTTGTTGCAATTATCGTTTCTGCATTTTCCGACGTGAACATTGACGGGTATTTAGGCATTTTTGTTGCAGGATTTATCTTTATTGCAGGGTTTAACATTCTTAAAGAAACTATGGCAGATTTACTTGGCAAACCCGCAGACCGTGAATTTACAGAAGAAATTGAAAGAAAAATTCTTTCTTACGACAAAATTGTTGGTGTTCACGATATGATTATCCACGATTACGGTCCGGGACGAAAATTCGCCTCGGCTCACGCAGAGGTTTCTTCAAAGGACGACATTATGGATGCTCACGATGTTATTGACCTTGTGGAACGTGATATTTTCAACGAATATGGTCTTATGATTTCAATACACATGGACCCAATTATCACAGATGACGAAAGAATAAACCAATTAAAGAATATGACAATAAAAATTGTCAAAGAGATTTCAGAGGAAATGTCAATTCACGATTTCAGGGTGGTTGATGGCCCAACACACACCAATCTTATATTCGACCTTATTTCCCCTCATAAATTTCATATGAGCAACAGTGAAATTATACATACCATTGAAGAAAAATTGAGCAAAATAGACGAAAGATATTTTGTTGTAATAACTATTGAACACTCTTTTAACTAAAATTTATTTTTTTGTCGATTTGCTATTGCAAATAACACAAAATATAGTAGAATATATATACAAGTTTATCACAATATTGTTGCGGAGGTTAAATTATGGCAGACAGAGAAATTACCACAATACCAAATGGCCCTCTCGGTATTATTGCATTACCGGGTTGTGAAGAAATGGCTGAAAAAATTGACCGTTATCTTGTGAAATGGCGTTCACAGCAGGATTCAGAGCATAAGTCAACAATCGCTTTTTCAGGTTACGAAAGAGAAACTTATATTCTTGACGCTTCATTCCCTCGCTTTGGTACTGGTGAAGGCAAATGCACTCTTCATGAATCAGTTCGTGGATATGACATTTACATTCTCATCGACGCATTTAACCACGGTGTAACATATAAAATGTATGGTCAGACTGTTCCAATGAGTCCAGACGACCATTACGCAAACCTTAAAAGAGCAATTTCAGCAATTGGCGGTAAAGCAAGGACAATCACAGTTATTATGCCTATGCTTTACGAAGGAAGACAGCACAAGCGTACTTCAAGAGAATCACTTGACTGTGCAGTTATGCTTCAGGAACTTTGCCTTGATATGGGTGTTGATAACATCATCACATTTGACGCTCACGATGCTCGTGTTCAGAATGCAATTCCTCTTAATGGTTTTGAAAGCATTTCTCCTGCTTATCAGATGATTAAAGCACTTGTAAACAATGTTGATAACCTTAAACTTGACAAGGAACACACAATGATTATCTCACCTGACGAGGGTGCTATGAACCGTTGTATGTTGTATTCAAACTATTTAGGTCTTGACCTTGGTATGTTCTACAAACGTCGTGACTATTCAAGAATTGTTGACGGCAGAAACCCAATTATTGAACATCAGTTCCTTGGCTCAAATGTTGAGGGTAAGGATGTTATGATTATCGACGATATGATTTCATCCGGTGAATCAATGCTTGACGTTTCAAAGAAACTTAAAGAGCTTGGTGCAAACAGAGTGTTTATCTTCTCTGCTTTTGGTCTTTTCAACGCAGGTCTTGACAACTTTGATAAGGCTTACCGTGACGGTCTTTTTGATAAGGTTTTCACAACAAACCTTGTTTACAGAATGCCTGAACTCAAAAAGCGTGACTGGTACTGTGAGGTTGAACTTTCAAAATACCTTTCATACATTATCGACACTCTCAACCACGACAAATCAGTCAGCAAGTTACTTAACCCTGCTGATAAAATTGAAGTGCTTCTTAAAAAAGCAGGAATTAAATAATATAAAAAATGCACCCTACGGGGTGCTTTTTTCATGGCAAAGTGCAGAGTGTAAAATGCAAAGTGAAATACAAATATAAAAATTCTACAAAATTTCACAAAAAATATACCCGACATGGTGTCAATTTGTGGTTGAAAATACATGGAGATTTATTGTATAATATTATAGATAAAATTCCTTTTATGCTTTATGGAGGTTATTATGAGAAATATTAAAGTTATCAATGGTGGTTGGCTCTTTACAAAGGACGCTAAATCTGCTCCTGCTACCCTTCCTGTTGACTGGGAAGCACTTGACTTACCATACACATGGAATGGCAAGGATGGTCAGGATGGTGGTAGTGACTATTACAGAGGCACTTGCTACTTTGCTAAAGAAATCAAAGCAGATGAAATGCCTGAAGGTGAAGTTAAATATCTTCAGTTTGACGGTGTAAACTCATCATGCGTCGTTTACTGGAATAATAAAGAAATCACAAAGCACGATGGCGGTTATTCAACATTCCGTGTTGAAGTTAAGGACGTTAAGGACACAAACTTGCTCGTTGTTGCAGTTGACAACTCTGCAAACGACAGAGTTTACCCACAGAATGCTGACTTTACATTCTATGGCGGTATCTATCGTGATGTAAGTGTTATTGGTGTTAACAAAAACCACTTTGACCTTGACTACTATGGCTCACCTGCTATTAAGGTTACACCAAAAGTCAAGGGTGCTGACGCTGAAATTGAAATTGAAACATTCTTTAAGAATGAGGACTGCAAGGTTCGTTATGAAATTATCGCTGACGGTGAAGTTATTGCTTCAAAAGAAGACGATGACGACGCAGATTTTGAAATCAAGAATGTTCATCTTTGGGATGGTCTTAAAGACCCATATCTTTATACTGCAAAAGCAACATTGATTTGTGATGGTGAAGAAGTTGACTGCGTTTCAACTCGTTTCGGTTGCCGTACATTCAAGATTGACCCTGAAAAAGGTTTCTTCCTTAACGGTCGTGAATACCCTCTTCGTGGTGTTTCTCGTCATCAGGACAGACCTGATATTGGTAACGCTCTTACACCTGAAATGCACAAGGAAGACCTTGAACTTATCCTTGAAATGGGTGCAAACACAATTCGTCTTGCTCACTACCAACATTCACAGGTTTTCTATGACCTTTGTGACGAAGCAGGTCTTGTTCTTTGGGCAGAAATTCCTTACATTTCAAGCCATATGCCAACAGGCTATGACAACACAATTTCACAGATGAAAGAACTTGTAATTCAGAATTACAATCACCCATCAATCGTAGTTTGGGGTCTTTCAAACGAAATTACTATTGCAGGTTCAAATCCTAACCTTATTAAGAATCACAAAGACCTTAACGATTTAGTTCATAGTTTAGATAAAACTCGTCTTACAACTATTGCTGCAGTTTCAATGTGCGATATCAACGACGAATATCTTCATATTTCTGACGTTCTTTCATACAACCACTATTTCGGCTGGTACGGTGGTAATACAGATATGAATGGCCCTTGGTTTGACGATTTCCACAAGAAATACCCTAACAAGGCAATCGGTCTTTCTGAATATGGCTGTGAAGCACTTAACTGGCACACATCAGAGCCTACTCAGGGCGACTACACAGAAGAATATCAGTCATACTACCACGAAGAACTCATCAAGCAGATTGCTGAAAGACCATATCTCTGGGCAACTCACGTTTGGAATATGTTTGACTTTGCTGCCGATGCTCGTTCAGAGGGTGGCGAAAATGGTATGAACCATAAGGGTCTTGTTACTTTTGATAGAAAGTACAAGAAAGACTCTTTCTACGCATATAAAGCATGGCTTTCAGACGCTCCTGTACTCCACCTTTGCTCAAAGAGATATATCGACAGAGTTGAAGATGTTACAAAGGTTACAGTTTATTCTAACCAGCCTGAAATTGAACTTTTTGCAAATGGCGTAAGCGTTGGCAAGCAGACAAAGGGCAAATATCCATTCTTCTACTTTGATGTTAAAAATGAAGGTACAACTGAGCTTAAAGTTGTTGCAGGCGACCTTACTGACACAGCAACAATCAATAAGGTTGACACTCCTAACGAAGCATATATTATGAAAGAAGAAGGAGATGTTATCAACTGGTTTGAAATCACTGCTCCTGACGGATACCTTTCAATTAACAACACTATCGGTGACATTATGGCTACATTTGGTGGTAAAATCGTAATGTTCAAATTCTTAATGTTACTTAAAGACGCTATGAGTGGCGGCAAAAAAGAAAAAGATGGTGAAGAAAAGAAAGGTGGCGGCCCACTTGGTGGCTTCAAGATTACTCCTGCTATGCTTAAGAATATTTATGGTATGGCAAAGGGCTTCACAATCAAACGTGCTTGTTCAATGCTTGGCGGTGCTCTTTCAAAAGAACAGATTCTCGGTATAAACGCAAAGCTTAACAAAGTTAAAGCACCAAAGAAGAAATAAATAACAATAAAAAAGCACCCCACAGGGTGCTTTTTTATTGCAAAATTCAATTAATTATCTGTGACAAATTGGAGTTTGTCGGAGTGTTGTGTGTAGGGCTTCAAGTCATCTATAATTTTCTGTCTTTCATTGAGTTTTGCAAGGTGTTTGTCAATCCAATCTTTCTTCGACTCAATGAATTTGTATATCTCTTTTTCATTCATTCGCATAGGCGCACGAGCAATAATTTCATCAGGTTTCAGCTCAATTGAAAGTGTTTTTCTGTTGCTGCGAATGATTCTGACATTTATATTCATCGGATTGACTCACATCCTTTCGCTACAAACTATAATCATTATATCACCTTGAATCGGAACATTCAATAATTGCAACATTACAATAGTCCTTAAAATCGGATATATAACACTATTGAACAATATATTGCAGAAACGTTCAAATACAGGTTTTGTTATTGAAATTAAAGTTTTACTAATATATAATCTACCAGTAAATTATCGTTTAGGAGAAATCAAATGAAAGTTATATTAAAAAAATTGCTGTGTATTGTTCTGGCATTAACAACTGTCTGCTCAGGTCTTGTTTTTACATCTTCAGCAGCAGAAACTAAAGAATCATCCGTTATACCTGTAAATAGTGTTATAGACTATGCTTTTCGTGGGATTTTAAAACTTGTTTGGTTAATAAGTGATTACGAATATGATGCTATTGGTACATCAGGAATGCTTGAAAAAGGTGAAAAAGGCACACTTACTCTGAATTACAGAGGTGCGGATAATATGCCTGAAAGTGAAACTGTTGAATTCACTGCTTATGAGCCACTAAAGCTTCCTACTCTCACTAAAAAGGGTTATCACTTTGTAGGTTGGGTGTATTCTTCAGTTTGTGTAGGAACAGAAATCACACTTAACAGAGACAATGCAAGCATATATCCATTCTTTGAAAAGGATTATACTGCAATTCAAAGTCCCGTTGCTCTCTTTACAGATGAATTTGAATATACAGAATATTCTGTCGGTGAATACTCTAATGTAAATATTGAGACAACTGAAATCTTTGTTGAAAGTGGTTACAAGGTAACTGTTTATGAGAGAAAAAACTTTAAGGGTGACTCAAAAACTATTGCATATACAGAATGCTACGAAGGTAAAGTAGGCTCAATGAAAATAACTGAAACAAAGTCTGAAGGTATTGAGGTTGATGCACTTACAGATGATGTAAAAGCAGAACTTCTCAAAACCTTTGCTCCAAGAATCTGGTGGGACGAAAATGAAGAATATTATGCTTGCACTGTTGAAGATGCAAAAGCAAATATGAGTCGTGTTATGTCAAACATCGGTTATGTTTATGTTATTGAAGACCTTGATAATCCGTTTTACATGAATGATTATCTTTATGGTAGCAAAACTGATGCAAAAGCCTATGCATTTGCAGTTGAAAAGGAATTTGAATATCTCGATTTGACATATTTCATTTTTACACCATATAACAAGGCTAAACGAATTCTTACCATAGAATTTGGGAACCACATTGGCGACTGGGAACACGTTGCTGTTCGACTTAAGCCATACACTGAAAATGGCAAGACATATTACAAGCCAGTAGTTGTTGAATACAGTGCCCACAGTACTCGTACTTATTACTCATGGAATGATGTGCAAAAGGTTGATAATACTCATTTTGTTGCATATACTGCACAAGGTAGCCACGGAATGTGGAAGAATGCAGGCACTCACGTTTATGTTAATGCTTATGTAACACAGCTTACTGACGAATGCAGTGAGGGTTACGCATGGGATTTGTGGAAAAATGATGCTATTGAAACATACAGCTACGATTCCCTGACTCAGACAGGTAAAGGCATTGGAAATTCCCAATGGAACACCTGCTTTGATGTTGATTTCTATAATGAAAACAGCGATTCAGTCGCAAGATGGGGAAACAGAGGTTGGAACGCTCCTGCGCAGATTTATGCTAACCTTTCAAATGCTCCTGGAGGACCTCAATATAAGCAAGTAATTTTCAATTACTATTCATTTAACGATAAACAGTAAAAATATATAAAATAAATTCCCTACAGGATAAATTGCTTGTAGGGAATTATTATTTATTAAATCAGTTCATACAATGCTTCTTGGAATTTGGGAAGCCACCAGTTGCGGTAGCCGGCTTTGGTTGGGTGGATGTGGTCGATTAGGTAGAGTTTGCGTTGGTCTTCTGTGATGTTATTGAATTCTGCATCATTCCACAAGTCAATTACAGTTATATCCCACTTCTTCTGAATTTCAAGAAGCAAATCTACCATTTTTGCGTAGTGGTCACTGTCGTATTTTGCTTGAGTATAGAACACAACAGGGCAATTCCAAGTATTCTTCGCATACACGATTATGTATTCGATTGCACCTGCGATGGTTTGTGTATCAAAATCATTTATATCATAACTTTCGCTGATTTTGCCAAGTGGCATTTCTTTGGTTGCATCGTTGGTTGAAAGCTGACAAACGAATGCCTCGGCTTTGATATCCTTGTCGATTGCCTTCATTCGGGACACATATGAATTGTCTTTTATATCAACGAGAGTTGTACCTGAAACTGCTTCTTTTATAGCGTAGATTCCGTCAGTTTTTTCGAGATAATCTGCAAAGCTCACACCCATGGAGCCATAGCCATAAGTGACGGAGCTACCAAGGAATATGACAGTCTTACTTCTTATAGGTCCAAAAAATATTGTTTCAGTATTTTCGAGTGAATACTCACCATAATTCCCACGATTGAAAAATCCAAACATATTAGCCACATACCCTCCTGCTACAAATACAACTATCAATATAATTGAAATCAAAATTTTGAGTTTTTTATTCATATGAATCACCTGCAAGTATTTTAGATATATTATGCAAACAATCAATCACTTCATTTAATATGCTTGAATTCTGACTAATTTCAAGTAATCGTTGAGCAAGATGATGAGATTCGTGATATGTTCTTGTTATGCTTTCGCCATTTGTATAATAAATCAAAAAGGTATATTCATAGCCATTTTCAACTTCATATTCAACAGTTTTAGTTTCGTAATGCTGCCAACCATCCATATCGGTCAAGAAGTTGGTCATAACAGGGTCAAACTCTTCTTCAGTTTCAGTGCGATATGTCATTTCAGTATTAACAATGGTTACGGAATCAATATTTGCAAAATCTATCCCATCACAATATGGACAACGAGTGTGCTTAAAGGCAGAAAATTTATTTTTACAGTATTCACATTTCTTACCGAAAAACATAATATCACCTCGTTTTTTAGAGTTTTATATTTTCCTGCGAACAGAGTTTGAATGTAAATCCATCCGTTAAATCACTTGTAGTGATGTTTTTAGGCCATTTCTTATTAGCTTTAAGAAAATATACAACAACTTCAAAAAGTGCTTTGAAGTCCGTTGAGTTACATTCTTCGCAAGTGTTTTTATAGATTTCGTGAATCTTAGCTTTTGCTTTTTCATCTGCAATTTCAATAACTGTTGGATTGAAAAGCAAATAGATAAATTCAATGTCTTTAATCTCAAATGTACCATTTAAAAATGCAGTTGCAACACCAAGCAAATGGCTAATCATCTGTTTCATATCAAAGTTATGAATTGGTCTGTCATTTACTTTGAATGTGACTTTGATTTTAGTACCTTCATTTTTTTCTATATCACAGGTAACATTTGTTCTTGGTGAAATACTTATGAATGAATATAATTTTTCGTATTTATCCTCATAAACATTTGCTTTTACACCATATGGCTCACGGCATTTTGCTTCGATAAATATGTATTTATCATCTTTTTCCATAAATCCGTCAAGATTAGCAATACCACCTACGGTTGTTGCTAGTTGCTTTTCAAAAAGGAAACCGTCAGTATCCTTCATAAGATTAAAAATCATTCTACTTGATGAACCAAAAGACGCCATTTTAGGTGGTGAAAACGTTCCCCATCTGCTTTTGCGAATTTCTAATTCACTACCTTTACCCAAGCCATACATCTCGTATGCTTTTGGATAGTTTTTTCTCATATCATTTACAAAGTCATCGAAGCATTTATTATCAAGATATCTGTCATATGGTCTGCCATCAATTATGTACCCTGATTTCAAGTTTTGGTTCTTTGCTGTTTCATCCTGCATGATTGCGTAATCTAAAGTTTCTTCTATTTTCATTTTTACTCCTTATTTTTTTCTTTCTGCAATATATAACATCACAACATTGTCAATAAAATCATTTCTATCCATTTTTAACCCTCCACAATTAAATAATCATTTTTAATATAATAAGGTTTGCTATTCAGTTTCATCATTAGTTCCTTAAGATATGGTCTATTTTCCTGCATTTCCTTATGTTGTTCACCATTATAAAATACAAACGGACAAGCGACTATTTTTGTATCTTCTAATAAATCAAAATCAACTAAAAACTTGGTTTTATCTTTAATTGTCTGCATATATGTAAAGCCTTCAAGAACACAGCGAAGCATTGTTTCATCACTATCAGGCTTTTTGAGTTCTAATATTCGAAGAGTTTGTCCATCATAAGCCAACAAATCAATTTTACCAGCTTCATCATCTGCAATATTTTTCAACGGAGTTTGGTAATCAATGATTTTACCGATATGGTCAAAAATTTTTCCACCCTTACTCATATTAAACATCTCAACAGCGATTTTCTCTTCCATTCGTCTGTCGTTTGGGATTTTTTCACCTGTGTGACTCGTTGTTTTATATATTTTTTCACGATATATCTGCTTGATTCCAGATACAAAGGCATCGAGATTATTCAACACAAATTCAGCAACAATTTCACTGTATAATTCACTCGTATCCAATGTTGTACCACGATAATTGATGACATCTGCTTGATAAAATGTACTAATGTTTTCAAAAGCATAATTACATTTGTTTAGAATTTTTTCTCTTGTATAAGCCAACTTATCCACCTCATTTCAAGATTATAATATCACGAATATACTTAATTCTCAATCAAAAATGTTTATGGACAGTACCTTTTTGCGTACATAAAAATAATAAATCATCTTCTTACTGACCGTTTCACTCCATCATTCAAATATGTTTTATCAAACCTTGCATCCAAATAGCCTTCGTAGATGTCTAGCCTCTGTTCGTCCTTGTCGAAGATTTCCCAAATCATAACTGGTACTCTATCAGTTTCTGATGGTTCAACTGTTGCTACTGCATTGCCGTTGTGACCTCGAAATGTGAGCTTGTAGTGTTTCCACTTTCGCTGTAGGGCATCTGTAAGCCATTTGTTGTAGGTTCAGGTTTGAGCCGTAAGCTAAATAAAGTTTTGACATAAAAAGGTTCCTTTCTTAATTGAAATATATTAAGGTAGATGGTATCTACTCTTATGGTAATGAGTGTTCCTCGATTCACAAAAGCCTGCATACCAAATGTTCTCGATTTGAGAAAAGGTCAATGAACACAAGCAACAGAGGGTACAAATTGTATATAATTGCATGGGAACCATGGATTTATTGCAACAAAAAGAAAAAACGGCTTAACCGGAATTACCCGATTAGCCGATTTTTTCAACCTAAATATTTATCCCTAATGCACCCCTTCATTAGAAGGAGGCATTTATAGTCGCAACGCAGTTCCTTAATTACGAATTTCGAATTACTCATCCCGACAAATTAAAAATTACATAATTTTATTTATTATCAATATGCACATCCAACTGATTGTATGGGATTTTTATACCCTTTTCATCAAAGGCTTTTTTAACATTTTCGATTATATCAAAATTAACATCCCAATAATCAGCACCGTTACACCATACTCTTGCAGTGTATGTAAGTGCACTTTCATTGTGGGCAGAAAGACGAACAAATGCCTCAGGCTCTTTAAGTGCCTTTGGATGGGCTTGAAGCACATCCATTATAACTGCCTTCACTTCTTCAATATCGCAATCGTAAGAAGTATTGAACGTAAAATCTACACGACGAATTTTTTCTGCTGAAAAGTTTTCAATTACTGAATTTGTAATTGTACCATTTGGAATTACGATGCGTTTATTGTCGACTGTAAGAAGTTCAGTATAAACAACTGAAATTTCTGTTACAGTGCCACTTTCACCTGCTGCTTCAATGTAATCCCCAACCTTAAAGGGCTTAAAGAGCAAAATCATAATTCCACCTGCAAAGTTTGAAAGTGAACCCTGCAAGGCAAGACCGATTGCAACACCACAAGAAGCAAGAACAGTAATAAATGATGTTGTTGGAATTCCGAGAATTACAGCAATAGTAATAAAAAGAACTATGTACAACACAACGGATGAAAAGCTTATCATAAATGAACGAAGACTGTCGTCAATCTTGTTAAGCCTTTCAGATGTTCTTATCCACTTTCTTAACCATTTGATTGCCTTGCATCCTATAATTAAAAGAACAATGGCAGCCAACAATTTAAGACCCATTGATGTGGCAAGTTCCACAAGATAATCAATTATCTTTTCAAAATTAATTTCCATTTTTCAGCACTCCTTTTTTATACAGTAAAAATATTATATATTTATCCCTTGATAATATCAAGGTCTTCCCCTCTTTTTATTTTCAATTTTCGGCATTTTGCATATATAAAGCAATTAGGTTATGACAATTCTCACAAAAAACTTTTTAGGCTTCTTTGTTGCTTTATTTTATACAGAAATTATTGTATAATTAATTGATACATTTCAGAGAGGGATGATTTAATGACAAAAGCTGAAATTATAAGCAAAGTCAAAGAAGCTCCTGCCTATATCAAAAGAAATTGGAACACACCTAACGAGGGTGAATATCTTACCTTAAAGGAAATGGCGGCATACACTCTTGCACAGGGTGGCTCCTATGTTTATCTGACCGCCTCAGGTATTATTTCATTCTCTGCAGGTTATTTCTGTGGTTCGGTTATGGGCATTCGCACTATTGACTTTTCAATCATCAACATTATAAGTACAATCGTGGGATATGTGCTTATGTTTATGAATCCCATCGGCGTTCTTATTTATGAAAATCACGGCAGACTTACAAGCAAAATGAAAATTTTTGCCCACCTTTCATATATGGGTAAGCTGATTATTGGTATCGGTTGCTATTTCCTGCCACAAGGAATGTTCGAGTCAGTAATTAACGGACTTCCTCAGCTTGTGGGAAATATGCTTGTAACAGGTGCAATTTGGGACTATTTTAACTGGTTTGTTCGTAGAAAATTCTGTGAAAAGCACGGAAGATTCAAGCCGTTTTTACTTCTTTGCGGTATTCCGTCAGCACTTATGCTTTCTGCTATACCATATCTCCCCGTACAAAATATGACATACACAAACAAGCTTGTTATTCTTCATTTTGCTTTTACTCTTATGTCATATTTCTACAACAACTTTGCAGGTGTTAACACTCTTGTTACCTTTATGACACCAAACTCTCAGGAAAGACAGAAGCTCCACTCTATTTCCCCGATTATTTCAGGATTTTTCTCATCCGTTGTTGGTGCACTTCTTCCTATGCTCATTACAAAAACAGGTGGATATCTTCACATTAACACCTATAAAGTATTTATCCCGATTTTCACAATCGCAGGTGCTTTAATTGCCCTACTTGCAGTTTTCTGTAAAGAAAGAATCATTGAGCCACCAATGGAAAAGAGAGAAAGAGTTACTTTCTTTAAGGGTGCAAAAAACGTTCTTAAAAACAAATATTTCTGGATTACAAATGTTTCAAACGTAATCGGTCAATGGCACGGACTTGTGGGTAATCTTCTCAGCTGGTGGTTTGTTTATTCACTCCGTATGGAATGGTTTTCAGGTGTTGCGGCAAATATTGTTGTTATGGGTATGACTCTTGGTAATATCCTTTGTCCAATACTTACAAAACGCTTCCAGAAGAGAAACATTCTCATCACATTCCGTGGTGTGACAATTCTTACAGTTTTACTTATCGCCCTTGCAGTTAAGATGGAAAATATTATTATCTTCATGGTGGCAATGACACTTAAAAACACTATTGCCCCCGTTGTTGATGGTGTTAATGTTGGTCTTAACGCAGACATTCTTACATATCATCAATGGAAATACGGTGAACGTGCCGATGCTATGGCAGGTGTGTTTGGTTGGTTCTTAAACCCTGTAAACGTTGCAATCGGCTATATTATGCCTTGGTTGCTTTCAATGATGGGCTTTACATCTGACTGGGACGTGCTTTTCGACTCAACAATTCTCAACAATGTTTTCAGCCTTTATACTTGGGGTTCAGTTATCGGACTTGTTCTTCTGACAGCACCATTCATTTTCTACGACCTTACAAAGGAAAAGCACGATATGTGTGTTCGAGAATTGGAAGCAAGAGTTAAAGCCATTGAAGAAAGTGAGGTGGCTGAGAATGTTTAAAAAGATTATCTCTGTTATTACCGTCATTCTCTGTGTCTGCCTTGTATTTTCAGGCTGCGAATCCGTAACAACCTTACTTAGTGGTGCAGATGCAGAAATTGAATACAAAATTGAAAATGGTGAAGCAACTGTTAAAACTGTGCCTAACAAATCAACCGTAACAGAAATTGTTATTCCCGATGAGTATGAAGGTGTACCTGTTACAAAAATTGCAGATTTCTCCGCTGCAAACCTTGAATATGTTACCAAAATTCATATTGGTAAAAATGTAAAGGAAATCGCTCCTTGGTCAATGACAAATAATCAACACATCACAGCCTTTGAGGTTGACGAAAATAATCCATATTTCTGTGATGTTGATGGTGTAATTTATACAAAGGATATGAAAACATTGATTTTCTATCCACCTGCAAAGGATTTGATGGATACAAACAATAGTGACGGTAAGGTCATTAAGGTTTCAAAGTACACAATTCCTGACGGAGTTGAAATCATCCGTTCAAAGGCTTTCTATAAATGCAACTGCCTTACAAAAATAGAAATTCCGGCTTCTGTTAAGGTAATTGAAGAAAGAGCCTTTTTCCGTTGCGAAAAGGTTGAAGAAATAAATCTTCCCGATGTTCTTGAGTTTATTGGAAAAGACGCTTTCTCATATTGCTATGGATTAACTGAAATCAATATTCCTGCAAGTGTTAAAGAAATCGGTGAATACGCTTTCTACAACTGTACAAACCTTAAAACTGTGAACGTTGATAACAAAGAAAACGGTTTAGCACTTGGTGAAAAGTGGTATCCAACTGACAATGGTCTTGAAATCAAGGATTTAAAGGTTAATTGGAATTAAGAAACTCCCTTCGGGGAGTTTTTTTAATGCAGAAATATACATCATGAATTGAAAATATTGTTGACTTTAACACATTAAAGTTATATAATTATTGGGTATATAAATTTCTTTAAAAAATTATGATTTGGAGTGTGTTTTATGAGCATTACAAAATCAGTTTTCGGTATGACAAAAGACGGAAAACAAGTTGATTCTTTTCTCATTGAGAACAACAATAATATGAAGATTAACCTTATCACTTATGGTGCTACTTTACAGAGCATTCTTGTTAAGGATAAGGATGAAAACGAAATTGATTTGCTTCTCGGTTTTGATGATATGGAAGGTTTTGAAAATCGTCACGATTATCAGGGCATGATAGTAGGTCCTGTTGCAAACAGAATTTCTGCAGGTGGTCTTACAATCGACGGAGAAAAAGTTCCCGTTACAACAACTCACGGTGATGTTACTCTCCACAGTAACGGAGAATTCTCAACTGCAGTTTGGGACGCAATTATCGTGGACAGCGATGCTGTTGAATTCTCATATTTCAGTGCTGACGGTACGGAAGGTTTTCCCGGCAACAAGAAAGTGACAGTTAAATATACTCTCACAGATAAAAATGAGATTATTATGGACTACACCGCAGTATCCGACAAGAAAACTGCTTTCAACCTTACTAATCACGCATATTTCAACCTTAAAGGCTACCAGAATGGTGACATTCTCGACCATACACTTTACATAAATGCAGATGCATTCACTCCTATGGGCGAAGGTCTTGTGCCAACAGGTGAAATCCGTGATGTAACAGGTACTCCATTTGATTTCAGAGAGCCAAAGACTATCGGCAAAGATATTAAGGCAGATTATGAACAGCTTGATGCAGGAAACGGTTACGACCACAACTTCTGTATCAACAATTATGACAAGAAACTCCGTCTTGCTGCTACCGTTACTGCTCCAAACGGTGTTCGACTTGATTGCCTTACAGATTTACCCGGTATGCAGCTCTATGTGGGCAACTTCCTTGAAGGAAAAATCGGTAAGAACAATACTCCAATGGATTTCCGTTGTGGTTTCTGCCTTGAAACACAGTATTATCCAAATGCTACAAATACACCTTCTTTCTACAACTGTGTGTTTGATAAGGATGAGGTTGTTAAAACTACTACTGTATATAAAATCACAGTATGATTTTATACAATAAAATAAATTCGTCAGGATTTATTTTACTTCATATTTGCCGAAGACAAATACTTCATAATCGCAAGATTACTTCACATTGCGAAGCAATACTTCATTAAATAAAGGGTTGTTGTTATGAAAGAAAATAAACTTGCAGATTTGTCAATGGATTTGGCTGTGAGTACAGTTAAATTGTGTGAAAATATCAAAGGACATTATTCACTTACAAACCAATTAGAACGCTCCGTCACATCAATTGGTGCAAATATTCGCGAGGCAAATTATGCAAGTAGCAGAGCTGATTTTATTTCAAAGTTACATATTTCTTTAAAAGAATGCTATGAGACAGAGTTTTGGTTTGAACTATTTGTGAAATCTGAACTTGCATCTAAAGAAGAAATAAAGAATTTATACAATCAATGCGGAACCATTCGCAGACTGCTTGTTGCGTCAATAAATACAGCAAGAAAGGAATGAAGTAAATCCTTGCGGATTTATGAAGTATCCTATGGATATGAAGTAGCTTATGCTATGAAGTATGCCTTGTGGCATAAGAAAGGAAGATATATTATGGAAAATACAAAACGAATTTATTTATCAGCACTTGTTTACAACCGTACAGGTGTGCTTTTACGAGTTGCAGGACTTTTTGCTCGTCGCGGATACAATGTTGTGTCTCTTACAGTTTCTGAAACTGAAAGTCCCGAATTTTCAAGAATGACAATCGTTTCTGACATTGAAGAATATAAGGTTGCAATGGTTATGCAACAGCTTTCTCGTCTTGAAGAGGTTATCAAGGTTATTAACCTTGACGAAGGTCAGGCAATTCAGTCTGAAATCCTTCTTATTAAAGTTCACGCACTTAATAAGGACAGAAAAAAGGTGCTTAAAACTATAAATAGTTTCGGTGCTCGTGTTATGGACATCGGTCACACAACTATTACTGCCGAGCTTACAGGTCTTCCAAGCCTTATTGATAAATTTATCGACAAAATGGAAAAATACGGAATTTGCGAACTTTCTCGTTCAGGTCTTACTGCTCTTGAAAGTGGCGACAGAAACATAAAAGGAGCTGAATGATATGGGAATGACAATGACACAAAAAATCCTTGCTGCTCACGCAGGATTAGATAAAGTTGAAGCAGGACAGCTTATTAACGTTCGTCTTGACCTTGTTATGGGTAACGACGTTACAAGCCCCGTTGCAATCAACGAAATGAAGGCAAAAGGCTTTACAGATGTATTTGACAGAGAAAAAATTGCTCTTGTTATGGACCATTTCACACCTAACAAGGACATTAAATCTGCTGAACACTGCAAACAGGTACGTCAGTTTGCAAGAGAATATAAAATCAAGAATTTCTTTGATGTTGGACAGATGGGTATTGAACACGCTCTTCTCCCTGAAAAAGGAATTGTAATCTCAGGTGACACAGTTATCGGTGCTGACTCTCACACTTGTACTTATGGTGCTTTGGGTGCATTCTCAACAGGTGTTGGTTCAACTGATATGGCAGCTGGTATGATTTCAGGTATGGCTTGGTTTAAAGTTCCATCTGCTATTAAAGTTAATGTTACAGGCAAGTTCAACAAATGGGTTAGTGGTAAGGATTTAATCCTTCACCTTATCGGCAAAATCGGTGTTGACGGTGCATTATATCGTTCACTTGAATTTACAGGTGATGGAATCGCAAATCTTTCAATGGACGACCGTTTCTGTATCGCTAATATGGCTATTGAATGTGGTGCAAAAAATGGTATTTTCCCTGTTGACGAGAAAACACTTGAATATATGAAGGGCAGAACTGACCGTACTCCTGTTATTTTTGAAGCAGATGAAGACGCGGTTTACGATGAAGTTATCGACATCGACCTTTCTACACTTAAATCAACAGTTGCATTCCCCCACCTTCCTGAAAATGCTCATATTGTTGGTGAATTTGACAAAATTTATGTTGACCAGTCAGTTATCGGTTCTTGTACAAATGGTAGAATTGAAGATATGCGTGCTGCTGCAGAAGTGCTTAAAGGCAAAAAGGTTAACGAGAACGTTCGTTGTATCGTTATTCCTGCAACACAGAATGTTTATCTCCAATGCGTAAGAGAAGGTCTTGCTGAAATCTTTGTTGAAGCAGGGGCTGTATTCTCAACTCCTACTTGTGGTCCTTGCTTAGGCGGTCATATGGGTATTTTGGCCGCAGAAGAAAAGGCAATCTCAACAACTAACCGTAACTTTGTAGGCAGAATGGGACACCCAACAAGTGAAGTTTACCTTGCAAGTCCTTATGTTGCTGCCGCAAGTGCTATTGCAGGTTACATCTGCACACCAGAGGAGGTACTCTAATATGAAAATTCAAGGTTTAGTACATAAATACGGTGACCACGTTGATACAGACGTTATTATCCCTGCAAGATATTTAAATACTGCTGACCATAAGGAATTGGCTTCACACTGTATGGAAGATATCGACAAGGAATTTGTAAATAAAGTTAAAGATGGGGACATTATGGTTGCAGGTGTCAACTTTGGTTGTGGCTCATCACGTGAGCACGCTCCTATTGCTATTAAGGCTGCAGGTGTTTCTTGTGTAATTGCAAAGACATTCGCAAGAATTTTTTACAGAAATTCACTTAATATCGGTCTTCCAATCCTTGAATGCCCTGAAGCCTGTGATAACATAGATGCGGGTGACGAGGTTTCTGTTGACTTTGACACAGGTGTTATCACAAATGTTACAAAAGGCACAAGCTACAAGGCTCAACCATTCCCTGAATTTATTCAAAATATCATTTCTAAGGGTGGCTTGTTAGCATCACTTAAGTGATGTGTAATTTTGTCACACATTTTTCCCAATTCCATAATATGTAATGTAAGTTCATTATGGAAGGAGGAAAAATAAATGTGTAACTTCTTCGGTAACAACACTTGGTTGATTATTATCATCATCTTAATTCTTCTCTCTGATAATAACAATGGCGGTTGTGGTTGCAACGACCGTTGCCCACGCAACAACGACTGTGGCTGTGGCTGCTGCTAATTAAATGCAAAAACTAAAATTTAAGGATGTCAAAAGCTGCCTCCCTCTGACGAGGGAGGTGGCATTTTCGTTAGAAAATGACGGAAGGAGAGATAGTTAAATGAAACAGTATAATAAATCGAATATCCCTCTTGCAAAAAACTTGCGTAAAAATATGACTCCGTGGGAACGAAAACTTTGGTACAACTTTTTACGTGAATATCCTATAAGATTTCAAAGGCAAAAACCATCGGTAAATATATTGTTGACTTTTATTGTGCCAAAGCTAAGCTTGTTATAGAACTTGATGGTGGCGGACACTATACAAGTGAAAAAAGGCAAAACGACGAATTTCGCACAAAATATTTGAACAATATGAATTTATCGGTGTTAAGAATTTGCAACATTGACATTGATAATAATTTTTACAATGTTTGCGAGCATATAGATAGAGTTGTTAAGCAATCTCTCCCTCAGTCTGCTTCGCAGACAGCTCCCTCGTCAGAGGGAGCCACAAATCCGGTAAAATAAAGGAAACACTATGGAATTTTACGAAATTACAAGAGAACCTGAAAAGGCGTTGCTTATCTCTGTTGACACAGGTGATTTTGATGCAGATGCCAGTATAGAAGAATTAACGCTCCTCACAGAAAGTGCAGGGGCTCAGGTTATTGGCTCAATTATTCAACGAAAAAGCACTCCCGACGGTGCAACGTTTCTTGGCAAAGGCAAATTAGCCGAAGCCGAGCTTTTTTGTCATAATCAGGAGATTGACTTAATTGTTTGTGATGGTGAATTGACTCCGTCACAGATTCGTAACATAGAAAATGCAACAAAAGTCAGAGTTGTTGACCGAACACAGTTGATTCTTGACATTTTCGCATTGAGAGCAAAAACAAGTGAGGGTAAATTACAAGTTGAATTGGCTCAGCTTAAATATTCCCTCCCCCGACTTACAGGTAAGGGCAAGGAGCTCTCCCGACTTGGTGGTGGTATTGGTACTCGTGGTCCCGGTGAAACGAAACTTGAAAGTGACCGCCGTCACATTATGAGAAGAATGCACGCACTTAAAGAACAACTTGACGAGGTTGAAAAACGTCGTGGTTTCCTTCGTAAAAGACGTGAAAAAGACGGTGTAATTACCGTGGCTCTTGTGGGCTACACAAATGCAGGAAAATCAACACTTATGAATGCTCTCACAGACGCGGGAGTTTTAGCAGAGGACAAGCTTTTTGCCACTCTTGACCCAACTTCCCGAAAACTCACTCTCCCAAACGGTCAGGATGTTATGCTTATTGACACAGTTGGTTTTGTAAGCCGTCTGCCCCACGATTTGGTAAAGGCTTTTAAATCAACTCTTGAAGAAGCAAGTGAAGCCGACATCATTCTCAATGTATGTGATGCATCGGATATTCATTGTAGTGAACATATTGAGATAACCACTGACATTTTGCGAGAATTGGGCTGTAAGGGTGACAATATCATTACTGTAATGAACAAGTGCGATAAGGCAGAAAACGTTTTTGACCTTATTTCTTTCGGCAAGACGGTTATGATTAGTGCGCTTAAAGGTGTCAACCTTGATTTACTCTTAAAAGAAATCGAAAAAGCTCTCGAGCTTAAGAGTGTTACAATGAATTTGCTTATCCCTTTCTCAAAGGGTGGAATTGTAAATAATATCCGCAATACAGGCAAAATTCTTTCAGAAGAATATACAAACGATGGCACAAAAATAACCGCAATTCTGCCATCAAGCGAAGCGGATAAGTATAAGGAATATGTTGAATAAAAATACAAGGACTACGAAAACATCTCGTAGTCCTTAATTTATACCCCACTCTACTATTCGTAGGTTGCAGGGTGCAGATATAACAGTTATAATGTATTTGTATAATTCAAAGGAGAATGAAAATGAATACTTACATAACAGGTGCTACAATAAAAAATCTTCGTGAAGCAAAGGGTCTTACACAATTACAACTTGCTGAAACAATCGGTGTCAGCAGTAAAGCTGTTTCCAAATGGGAAACTGCAAAGGGACTACCCGATATTTCACTTGTTGAGCCTTTGAGCAAGGCGCTCGGTGTGTCAGTTATGGAGCTTATGTCTGGCGAGGCCATAATCAACAAAAATATTTCTTCAAATATCCTTTTTTCAAAGTTTTATATCTGCCCCATTTGTGGCAATGTAATTCACACCACGGGCGAAACGCTAATAAGCTGTTGCGGTGTTCCCCTGCCCCCACTCGAAGCCGAAGACCCTGACGACGCCCACACAATAAGTATTGAAAATGTTGAAGATGAAAAATTTATAAGCATCAACCACCCAATGACAAAAAGTCATTATATTTCTTTCATCGCCTATGTCACATCGGATAAAATACACTTTGTTAAGCTATATCCTGAGGGAAATGCCGAAACAAGAATACAATTCCGTGGCAGAGGTTATCTCTATATCTATTGCAACAAACACGGACTTATGAAAAAGATAGTGTGAATTTATGATATTAAATATTGTGTTTTAATAATGACAAATTGGAAGTTTGTCGGGTTGTTTATAATATTGGGTAGGGCGGGTCGTCGAGACGCCGACCCCTACGAAATATCATCCCGACGAAATAAACTTTGCAAGAGCAAAATAACGGACAAAGACTCCCCCGCCCTACAATATAATTCGTGATTTTAAAAAATATAAATATTTTCTAATTTACCTATTGACAAATAAAATAAAATAGTATATACTATCAAGGCTGACAAAAAAGTAAATACTTCGGGGTGTAGCGCAGATGGTAGCGCGCTTGCTTTGGGAGCAAGATGCCGCAGGTTCGACTCCTGTCACTCCGACCAAGGGATTTCCAATAGGAAGTCCCTTTTCTTTTTTCACTTTGTGGCATCTTTGCGAACCAAAGCAACCTTTGGGAGCAAGTGACGAAGCCGAGTGCTGCCAGTGGCAGATACAGCGAGGCGTAGGAAGATAAAAATACAGAGCATTACGAAGTGCTACAAACGAGTAATGCGACAATATTTTTATCGTTAGCCGCATTTTTTAATGCACAACATCCACATTCTCGACTCCTGTCACTCCGACCAAAATAGCAGTTTCGACTTCGGTTGTGACTGCTATTTTCTTTGTATCTGATATCTGGGAGTCGGACCTCAATTACCATATAATTTATTGAATATATTTTATTTTTATGCTATACTGCTTATATTACACGAAAAGAAGATGATGAAATGTACAACTACAAAAAAGCACAAAAGGAAACACTTAACTCTTTAAAACAACTTGATGACAATGTGTGGGTTATGAATTATAAATGCCCTTACGGTCTTGACGCAATATTAGAACATGGCACAAAAGGAATTATGGATGCTGTTAAATTCTTGCAAAAGGAAGTCAAGTTTCCCCACCTTGTACCAAATCCCGACAACGATGGTTTTGCTTGTTCTACATACAATGCCAAAACTCCTGACGGGAACTATATTTTAGGTAGAAATTTCGACTATAAGGCTGCACCTTGTCTTGTGTGTTGGACATCTCCCGAAAATGGTTATAAGAGTATGTCCGTTGTGAATACAACATTCTTTATCCACGGCACAAAATATTTTCCAATGTCAAAGGCTAAAAGTCATCTTCGTGCTTTGGCTGCTCCATACACATCAATGGACGGTATAAATGAAAAGGGCTTTTCAATTGCTGTTCTTGAAATCAAATCAAAGGCGACAAAACAGAACACAGGTAAAAAGCCTTTTATTACAACAGTTGCAATCCGTGCTGCTCTTGACAAATGTGCTACCGTACAAGAAGGTATTGAGCTTTTTGCATCATACGATATGCAGGATTTGTTGGGTATTAACTACCACTATCAACTCGCAGATTCTGAAGGCAACAGTGCAATTATCGAATATGTTGATAACAAAATGGTTGTAATCAGTCAGGAGAAAGGGAAAGAAAACCTTATACTCACAAACTATTTTCTTACTCCCGGTGGTGATAATCACGATGGTCGTGGCTATGACCGTTATGAAAAAATTGAAACAACACTTAAGGCAACCAACGGTGCACTCACAGAAGATGAGGCGATGAAACTCCTTTCCGAGGTTACTCTTTTTTATAAGCACAAGCTATTAAAACATCAGGTTATTACTCTTTGGAGTTCGATTTATAATTGTAATGAAAAATCAATGCTCATGTGTGCAGGTATGGACTATAACACAAAATACAAATTCTATGTTGACAAGCCTTGTGAAGTAATAAAGGTTAAAAAAAAATAATATAATACAAAAAGGAGCTGTAAGTATTATTTACAGCTCCTTTCACTATTGAGTTTATTTATTAAAATGTTCCTTTGATGCAGTTAAGGTATTCTTTAATAACATTGTAATTGTCATTGGGCCTACACCACCTGGGACGGGGGTAATAAATGAGCATTTGTCTTTTACGTTTTCAAAGTCAACGTCGCCACAGAGCTTACCTTCTTGATTTCTGTTCATACCAACATCAATTACAACAGCACCGTCTTTTACCATATCTTCCTTTACAAAATATGCAATACCAACTGCAGCAACAAGAATATCTGCACGACGAGTAACCTCTGCAAGGTCCTTTGTGCGTGAATGACAGATTGTAACTGTACCATTCTGACCTAACAAAAGCATAGCCATTGGTTTACCAACAATATTGCTTCTGCCGATTACAACACATTCCTTACCCTCAACAGAAATGTCATAGTATTTAAGCATTTCCATAATCCCCGCAGGGGTGCAAGGTAAGAATGAATGGTCACCAATCATAATATGACCTGTATTTACAGGGTGAAATGCATCAACATCCTTATGTGGCACGATGGCATTGAGAACTTTTTTCTCATCAATCTGTTTTGGTAATGGCAACTGACAGAGAATACCGTCAACTGCATTATCATTATTAAGTTTTTCAACTAATGTGAGTAATTCTTCCGTGGTTGTTTCTTCGGGGAGTGCATACTCAAAGGACTCCATTCCAACCTCTTCGCAACCTTTTTTCTTGTTGTTAACATAAACTCGTGATGCCGGATTATTACCCACAATCACTACTGCAAGTCCTGTTTTTTTACCCTGATTTTTAAGTGTTTCCACTTCTGCTTTGATTTCATTTCTAACTGATGCAGAAACCTCTTTACCGTCAATAATCTTATACATTCTCGTGCACCTCCACTTTTCCAGTCTTTTTAAGCTTAATAAATTTATAAATTGTAACACTCACACATACAAAAACTATCGCCAAGGACAATACCTGTGATGCACGAAGTGTTGTATTACCGATGTAAAGACTGTCTGTACGAAGTCCTTCAACGATTGTTCTTTCAATGCCATAGATAATTCCGTAGCCCAAGAATAACTGACCGTCAAATTTATAGAATTTCTGACAAACTATATAAAGGACTACAAACCCTAAAAGACACCACAAGGACTCATAAAGGAATGTTGGATGCACGGGCAATTCGGGATTCATTTCAAACCCATTCTTTACAAATTCTGCCTGATTGCTGTTTATGTAAGCAACAATCTTATCACTGGTCATACCCCAAGGAAGAGTGGTATTTGTGCCGAATGCTTCCTGATTAGTAAAGTTGCCCCATCTTCCAATTCCCTGACCGATAAGTAAACTCATACCGATAAGGTCAAGAAGCTTTACGAAATTAAGTCCTGTTTTTTTACACACAAGGAAGGCAACGAGAATACCACCGATTATACCACCATAGATAGCAAGTCCGCCTTCCCATATTTTTACTATATCTTCGAGATTATTCTTGTAATAATCCCATTGGAAAATTACATAGTAAAGTCTTGCACCTACAACAGCACCGATAATGCCATAAATAAGCACATCCACCATATTATCAAGGCTCATTTTCCAAGTGTATGCCTTTCTACCACCAAAAAGTGCAGCAAGGATAAAGCCAAAGGCTATAATAACACCATAAAATTTTATTGTAATAACTCCGTCACCCATTGGGATTTCAAGGAAATTGGCATATACATCAAATTCCCATCCAAGCCCAGGAAATGAAACAAGAGTATGGTCTGTTAAAAACTTCATTATTTTCCCTCCTTATTCTTAATTACTGACATTGAGGAGTTTTCAATGTTAAATGCTTCTTTAAGACGACGATTCACATCTTCTACTGTAATGCTTTCAAGGAGTTTAAGCTGGTCAAAAATGCCTTCTCCGTTAAAATATGCACTGATTAAAGAGTTGCTTATTGAATCAATGCTATCAAAGTCCATTATAAGGCTACCGTAGTGCTTTTTCTTGATTCTCTGGAATGACTCTTCATCAACGCCTGTTTCCATAAGTTTTGTGATTTCCTGATTGATTCTTTCACGAACCTTTTCATAATCCGTACTCTCACCGTTGAAGATATGAGCAGAATAGCCATAGCCCTCAAAATACTCTGTATCAAAGGTTGTGTTGATTAAATTATCATTAAGCATTTCTTCGTAGAGCGAAGATGTTGGACCTGCAATAATATCAAGCAAAATATTACTTTCCATTGATTCCTTAAGTGTTCTCAAGGGAGTTTTCACATCTTCCTTAAAGCCGATTGCGAAAATCGGCATTGCAACGGACAAGTTTTTCATAGCAGTTTTCTCGACCACCGTTGCAGGTTCTTTACAGAATTTGCGTTCAATTTTTTTACTCTCTTTTGGTTTGAGCATCTTGTCTGCAATCTTTAAAACTTGCTCAACTGTTACATTACCTGCAACTGCAAGAGCCATGTTTGCAGGGTTATAGAATGTATTGTAGCACTCATAAAGCAAGTCGGCAGTAATATGACTTATGGACTCAACCGTACCTGCAATATCAATTCTTACAGGATGCTCGTGATACATGGCACGAAGCAACACAAAAAGGGACTCCCAACCAGGTTCATCCTCGTACATTCTGATTTCCTGACCGATAATACCTTGTTCTTTTTGAACTGTCTGTTCTGTAAAATATGGATTGCTTACGAAATCAAGCAAAATTTCAAGAGAGTCTTCAAAATTTCCCGTACAGGAGAAAAGATAACAAGTTTTATCAAAGGATGTATATGCATTTGCAGATGCACCTGTTTTTGCATATCTTGCAAAAGCGTCAAGTTCCTCACTTTCAAAGAGCTTATGCTCTAAAAAGTGAGCAATACCCTCCGGCACTTCTGTAAACTTTTCGTTACCTTCCACCTTAAAGCAGGTATCTATTGAGCCATATTTTGTTCCAAATACGGCATATGATGAGGAAAAGTTTTCCTTTGGATAAACAAAGATTTTAAAGCCTGAAGAATGGTCGATTTCATAGTATGAATCTTTAAGGAGGTCATTTTTGATTTCTTTAATATTAGTCATTGTTTTCCTCCCCTTTCAATAAATATACTGTATCCACACTAACTCTCTTTGCACATTCAATTACCTGTTCACGAGTAACAGCTCCGATTTTCTTTGCAAATTCTTCTCCGCTGATGATTTTCTCATCAAATTCCTGAGAACTGTAAAAATTGCAAACTGCAACGGGTGAATCCTCAACACCCTTAAAGGCATCACAAAGTGCGATAATTGAAGAATTGAAATCCTCGTCAGTAAACTCGCCTTTTTTCATAATATCAAGCTGATTAAGAATTTCCGAAAGAGCTTTTTCATAATTTTCTTCTTCAATACCACTCTGAATAAGAATAATACCCTTTTCACGAATGAGTCTTGCCCCACAGTAATAGCAAAGGCTCATTTTTTCACGGACATTAAGGAAAAGCCTTGAATAAGGACCACCACCGAAAATATCCGTCATAACTCTGTATGCAAAATAGTCGTCGTTAGAATCTTTCATACCTGCACGAAGACCAATTACAAGCTTTGCCTGATTAACATCCATTTCTTCCTTGAAATAACGAATTTCATCTGCCTTTGTGACAAAAACTGTCTCCAATTCTGCAGGATTTCTGTTTTCAATTTTCTCAGCAAATGCTTCAAATTTATCTTTAAGCATTTCACTATCAACACTACCGCAAGCAGTAATTACAACTGTTGCAGTTTTGAGCATATCTTTATAAGCATCAAGAAGTTGTTTACCGTCAAGATTTCTAACACCTTCTTCAAGCTTTTCGTTATCAATTCCGTAAGGCTCATCTTTACACATAAGTTGACGCAAACGAGAAACTGCATAAGCCCTCTTGTCATTCTTCATAGCCTCAATATTTTCAAGGGTAAAACGAATTTCACGAGTGGTAAGTTCTTCGTCAAAGCCATTCTCCGTCGCATTTGGATTAGAGAGAATTTCCACAAGGAAATCAACTGCTTCTTGTGAAATTGAGTTCCCGTCAATGCTGAATTTATCGTCAAGAATTTCCATTGAAAATCTTATTCTAACTTTTTCTCCCACAGTCGAAACAGTAGTGTCAAAGCACGCATCATACATACCCTCAACTTTTGAGTTAAAAGCCTTTACGGTACTATATTTCTTTGATGTGTGTCCCATATATGACGCAAGTACATTCTGTGCAGGAAAATATTCACCTATTGGCAAATAAAAATCCACCTTTATACAGTTGGTTTTGAATTTATCAGTATTTACACAGAGAATTCTTACGCTTTTTGAAATCTCTGTATATGCTATATTGTTCATTCATTGTCACCCTTATTTTATAGATAGTTAAAATATACCACAGATTACTATTTTTTTCTACTGTTTTAAGAATTTACTTTTCCTTATTTTTCAATTATTTTTTCCTTTTTGGTATAAATTAATCAGTTTTCCATTAAAATATAATTACAGGTTAATAAAAATCGTTGACTTTATGTTAATTTTAGACTAAAATAGATTAGATAATCTATGTAGTTAAAATATTATGAAAGGAAGCATTATGAAAGTAGTTTACAATCTTCAAAAAGCCGGTCTTAGCTTTACTCTTGACCGTCTGCTTAAGTATATTGATAAAGACCCACAAGCTAATATTGTAAAACTAAGCCAAAAGATTGAGCCTATCTTTAACAAGATTTTCCCACCTGAAAATTTCAAAAAGTTTCAGGAAGTGGCACAGGATAAAGACAATATTTGGACTCAATTTGCTGTTAGTATGGTAAACGACCTTGACAGAAATGTACTTAAACAGATGCTTCTTTCATTTGGTATTGATGCAGGGTATTACGGTACAAAAGCTGTAAGAGCAAACCGTGAAAAATACAAGTGCAATATACCTTTTAATATCCTTTTTGACCCTACAAGTGCTTGTAATCTTAACTGTAAGGGCTGTTGGTCCGCAGAATATGGTCATAAACAGAATTTAACCCTTGATGAAATGCAAAGCATTGTTTCTCAGGGTAAGGAATTAGGATGCCATTTCTATTGGCTTACAGGTGGCGAGCCTCTTATCAAGAAAAAAGAGGTTTTGAAGATTTGCGAAGATAACAAAGACTGTATCTTCCTTATTTTCACTAATGCAACCCTTGTTGACCAAGCATTCTGTGAAGAGATGAATCGTATCGGTAACATTTCTCTTGCTTTAAGCCTTGAAGGTAACGAGGAGTCTAACGACTGGCGTCGTGGTCAGGGTGCATATCAGACAACTATGAAGGCTATGGATTTACTTCAAAAGAATAAATGTCTTTTTGGTGTTTCCGTTTGCTATACAAGAAAGAATCTTTCTACTGTTACAAGTGATGAGTTTATTGATTTTATTATCAGTAAGGGTGCAAAATATATGCTCAATTTCAACTATATGCCCGTGGGCTTTAGTGGAGATAAAGAGCTTATTCCTACCCCTGAGCAAAGAAAAGAACTCTATTTCTGGAACAAGAAGATGCGTAACGGAAAAACAGGTAAACCAATCTTCATTATGGACTTCCAGAATGACGGTGAATATGTTGGTGGATGTATTGCAGGTGGGCGAAATTATTTCCACATCAATTCTGCAGGTGATATTGAGCCTTGCGTTTTCATTCATTTCTCTGACTCAAACATCCGTACACATACACTTTTAGAGGCATTACAACGTCCTCTCTTTATGACATATTATAAAAATCAACCATTTAACGACAATCATCTTCGTCCTTGCCCAATGCTTGAAAATCCCGAAAGACTTCGTGAAATCATCAAGCAGACGGGGGCTAAATCTTCTGATTTACAACATCAGGAAACTGCCGAAGAGCTTTGTAGCAAATGCGACCAATATGCAAAAGACTGGGCTCCTGTTGCAGAAGAAATCTGGAATAGCACAAAACACCGAGATACACATACACAGTATTATCGTGACACAAATGACGGTAAGGCTGAAATTCAGGGTTGTACGGGAAATTGTTCCTCATGTAATGCTCATAAATAATAATTATGACCACAAACCTTATTGGCTTGTGGTCATTTTTTATTTAACAGATTAAGATTTATTACGCCTCTTTAATTACATATTTATAGAAATCAACTGCAGGTGCAAGAGTACTAATATTAACGTTTTCATCAATAGCGTGGATACTGTCAAGCTGTTGGTCATCAATTAAAAATGGCACAAAACGAAGACAATTTTTACAAACTCTGTCAAAGTATCTGCTATCTGTTGCTGCATTCATAACATAGGGTACCGGTTTGTAATCAGGGAAAACAGAAACAACTGCTTTTTCAATGAATTTGAACGCCTCTCCCCTGTAATCAGCAAGTCCCGATTCAATTCCGTCGTCTGTAATTACAGTTTCAATATCATATTTCTTTGCAAGTGCTGAAATCGCGTCTATACTTGCCTTTTTACCCTGATGGTGTGAAGCACGCATATTACCGATAACCCACGCTTCCTGAGGAATAACATTTGAGCCATCACTACCGTTGCTCATTGTAAATGCAAGGGTTGTACGGAGAAGTGCTGCACCTGATGGCGAAATTATTGGCATAGCCTTTTTAAGAACAGGCTCAAAGGCATTAACATTACCACAAGCCAATTTCATAACTCCACTCATTGTAGGTGCAAAACGAGAAAGAGTTTCCTTGACTGTGTCGGACATCTTGACCTCAAAACATTCTGCTTTTTCAGCCTCTATCATAAATTTTGAAAGACGCACAAGTGGTGTGTTTTTATCGGGTGCTGATGCGTGACCACCTTTGGATTTTGCGATAAATTTAAGGTCAATACAACATTTTTCACCAACGCCAATCATAGCAAAGGTACCTTTTGCACCACCAATTGGGTCATATTTAATCATACCACCTTCGTCAAGCACAAATTGAAGTTCAATATTGCGTTCCTTTAACGCAAGGGAAACAGCATCGCAACCCGCACCATCCGTTTCTTCATTACACGAGCTTACAAAATACACATCTCTCTTTGGCGTAAAGCCTTCTTTAATTAACTCTTCTGCGGCCTGCAACATCATTGCAAGACCACCCTTTGTGTCAAGAGTCCCCCTGCCCCACACTCTACCGTCAGCAATTTCACCTGAAAATGCAGGGTGGGTCCAATCACCACTCGCCTCAACAACATCGTGATGATTCATAAGCATAATGGGTTTTAAGGAAGAGTCTTCACCCTTCCATTTAAGCAAAAGACTGCCGTTAAATTCTTCGCACTCAACTGTGTTAAAAAAACTAGGAAAAGTTTCACGAAGCACCTTGTGAAATTCTAAAAATTTTGTAATATCCTTATTCCCTCTTGATGAAATAGTTTCAACCTTAATAAGCTTTGAAAGAATTTCAGCGTATTGCATCCCACGATTGTCACTCATTTTTTACATCCCCTGAAAAATAATATGTATTATACCATATATCTCAAATAAAATAAATACCCGTTCAAGCATTGACTCCTGTCACGACCACCACTTGAGTATCAACAGTTGATACAAAAAAGAAGTTCCAATACAATGGGACTTCTTTTTTTGTTTTACTATAACACTTGACAAATAATAAAATTCCATCTACAATAATTTATAGAACATTTGTTCGCTTTACAGAATAATATTTATAGAAAGGATTGATGTTTTGACAAGTGTAGAGTTCAGAAATGACCCTATGTTTTTAAGAAATCAATTTGAAAATGAAGGCACATTTGAAATGCCTAAAATTAAAAAAGAAGAAGTTGACCTTGAAAATATTGAACTGGTAGGTTATGATAAACTTAATAGTAGTGACGATGACCAAATAGTTCACTTTTTCCTGGATGATTACAAATTTGAAGTTATGTGGAAAGACCCTGCTCCACGAATTGAAAGGTTAAAATCCCATAAAGCGGTTTTATCACCTAACTTCAGTATTTATACTGAAATGCCTGTGGCTATGAAGATATATAAAACCTTTCGTTCTCGTTGGTGTGGTGCATATCTTCAGGCAAATGAAATTAAAGTTATTCCCACATTGGCTTGGGGAGGTCCTGAAACATTTTGGTTCTGCTTTGACGGAATTGAACAAAATAGCATTGTTGCAGTTTCAACATTAGGTGTGCGTACAGAAAAAGATTTGTTTATGCATGGCTATAACGAAATGCTACGACGATTAAAGCCCTCAAAAATCATTTGCTATGGTAAACCTTTTGAAGAAATGAACGGTAATATTATCCCAGTTGATTATGCTAAAACAAATAATTACGAAAAAGCTTTTAATGATAATGGTAATTATATTAAAAAAGTAACGGGATATGTGCTATCATTTAATGAAAAGGGTATGGGTAGTGCTGGTTCGCCACAACCAACTTGGGCAAACCCTACTACATTAAAAGACCATTTTGACCGTCATGCAAAAGCCTTCTCAATAACAGATGAATCAGCATATGAAAACCAAGCACATCAGTTTTATTTGAATCGTGATAAATATCAAACGAAAACCGATGAAAATGGTGTTATAAGAGTCTATGACGCTCAAACAAATACATTTGGAGTTTACAATTCAAATGGCAAAACAATAACGTTTTTCAAGCCAAGCCATGGTCAAAGGTATTTTGATAGTCAGCCTGGCAAATAAGATTAAGGAGTGATTTTTTATGAAAAACATTTGTCCTGTATGTGGATATGATAAATTAGATTTTAAACCATATGATGAAAAAGGTTATGCTTCTTTTGAAATTTGTCCCTGTTGTGGATTTGAATTTGGTTGCGATGATTTCCCTGATAAGGAAAAAGCCTTTATTGAATGGCGTAACAACTGGATTAAAAATGGTTGTAATTGGTTTTCACGAAATTCCAAGCCACAAGACTGGAACTCGCAAGAACAATTGAAAATATTTTACAATGCAGATACAGATTTATATAAATTTTGATAGCAAGTGATTATATGATTGAGAATTTTACAAAACGAGCATATTTAACACTGTTTAATCTACTCAATTTAAGGTTCAACAATACGTGCGATAAAGAATTGAGAAGATTATTGGGTGATATGTGTCCTTATACATTTAAGGACAGCAACTCTGCCGACCCAGCTACTTATGAAGATTTTTTAGATTGTTTAAATGACTGTTATTCAGAAACAAAGAAAATGGATATTACTACAACTTTTAAAGCTTCCATCAAGTTCCTTGAAGTGTATCGAGATGAGTTTGGATTTGCAATTCAAAAGGTAATTGACGACATTTCATTAAAAGAATATGAAACCATTTTTGCTGAAACAAACAAGAGGGAATTTTAAAGGAACTTGCAAAAAATCAAGCAATCGTTTTGTACTAACTTAAAGTAATCTGCGCGTTAAGAAAACAATCCAGTGGATTGTTTTTAGCGAAGAGCACAACGCGAATCCCTCATTAGCATTGTGAGTCTACAATTCGACTCCTGTCACTCCGACCACCTAAGTACAACTTAGGTAATACAACCGAAATCCCTTGAAATATAGGGGTTTCGGTCTTTTTTTGTTTCCAAGCACTTGTTTTTACAGGTGCTTTTTGCATTTTTAGTGTCACCGCTGATGCTGTAATCGTTTGACGGAGTATATATATCGTTTGACGGAGTTCGTAATCGTTTGACGGAGTATGTAATAATTTTACGGAGTATAAAACAAGACTTTTTCTATTTCAGAATATTGCAATCACAAATCGCCTATGGTATAATTGCACTGCGACATCAAAAGAATAACACAAAATTAGTATGATTTTTATCTCCCTGATAAAAATGCATGCTCTATTTTCATACTAAATTTTGTGTTGAAAAGGTGTCGCAGCTTATGAGCTATGCGTTTTTAGGCGTGTAGCTTATGTTACACGCTTTTTGTTTGGGGTGATTTTATGAGTAACTTGAAAAGAGCTTGTGAACTTCTTATGGAAGAAGAAAATGAAAAATTAGAAAAGGAAATGGCAGAGGCCCCGGAACTGAAACTATCTCGTAAAAGTAAAAAAAATACTAATGCCTTTTTTCGTGAAGACCTTAAAATCGACCACGCACATCACCCCGAAGTCGATAATGCTTGGGAACGTTTTAGAACCCGTATGTATCTTCAGCACCCACAGTATCCGTGGATTTCAAGGCTCTACAGAACAAGGAAACGCAGAGAAAAACGCAATCGATGTGAATATTAATTTTATCAAACTTAAAAGCCTGTGAATTTGGAAATTGATATAATCCCCTTAAAGTAGACACTTGAAAAAACAAAAAGTTTCAAGACTACTTTAGGGGGATTTTCATGTCAAAACTAAGTTATGAAGAAAGAATATCAGCGGTCAAAGAGTATCGGGAAGGTAAAGGCAGTTACAGA
>JAFYSE010000051.1 GCA_017546665.1 Clostridia bacterium
CATCTTGAAGATGGGTTCTACCACTCTTAACAATGCCTTCGTTTTCTGCTTCAAGTCTTTTGAATGTTTCAATCAATTCTTTGACTGCAGGAATAAGCTTATCTTCCAATGAAAGCACTGCAGCAATATGCATAGCAGTTGGGAATGTGTCATTTGAAGACTGGCTCATATTAACATCATCGTTTGGATGAAGTAATGTTTTACCAAGAATCTGGTTACCTCTGTTAGCGATAACCTCATTTGAGTTCATATTTGACTGTGTGCCTGAGCCTGTCTGCCATACAACAAGTGGGAAGTGACCGTTAAGCTTGCCTTCTCTAACTTCATCACATGCAGCACAGATAGCGTTCATTTTTTCATCTGTCATCTTTTCAGGACGAAGAGCGTTGTTAGCAATAGAAGCAGCCTTTTTAAGGATACCGAAAGCATTTATGATTTCAGCAGGCATTGTTTCAATACCAACACCGATTTCAAAATTTTCGTGGCTTCTCTGAGTCTGTGCAGCCCAAAGACGGTCTGCAGGAACTTTCATCTCGCCCATTGAGTCGTGTTCAATACGATATTCCATTTCTTTATTCCTTTCTATAATTCTTATATTTCGATTTGGTTAATAACATTTTTAAGACTTTCTGCACTCTTATTCAAAGACCAAATTTCCTGGTCGTTAAGAGGAAGAATAATCTTACCCTGAACCTGCTTGTTACCAACAATGTTAAGAAGGCTCAAGCAAACATCATCAATGCCGTATTCACCATGAAGCATTGTTGATACTGTAAGAGTTGTATCAATAGGATTCAACAAGCATTTGCAAAGGTGGCAAACTGAAACTGAAACAGCATAGAAAGTTGCACCCTTACGCTGAATAACACGTCCACCTGATTTACGAACATAATCCTCAACTTCATCTCTGTTGAATTCAGGATACATATGAGACTTCATAACAGCATCTCTGTAATCTTCAACAGGGACATTTGAAATATTTGCAATAGACCATGGAACAAAAGCTGTATCACCGTGTTCACCTAAAATATATGCATGAACATTCTTCTGGTTAACCGCATAGTATTCAGCGATTCTTGCACGAAGACGTGATGTGTCAAGAATTGTACCTGAACCGATAACCTTCTTTTCAGGAATACCTGTTGTTTTGCAGAAAACATATGTAAGAATATCAACAGGGTTACTAACGATTACATATGTAGCCTTTGGTGCATACTTAACAATTTCAGTTGCGATTGATTTCATAATATTAACATTAGCCTGAGCTAAGTCCAGTCTTGTCTGACCCGGCTTTCTTGGAAGACCAGATGTAATGATAACGATATCTGAATCAACAGCATCCTGATATGAGCCTGCACGAACAGTTGCAGGATTGCAGAAAGGAATACCCTGTCTAATGTCAAGTGCCTCGCCAAGAGCTTTTTCTTCGTTAATGTCAATCATAACGATGTCTGATGCAAGACCCATAACAGTAGCGGTATATGCTATTGTTGAACCAACGCTTCCTGAACCGATAATTGTAATTTTGTTCATATTTAAACCTCATTTCCAAAAATTTCTTATTTGAACTTTATCATTTTTGTAGGTGCTTATACTCACAATAAGCCACACTACCCTAATCTAAATAATTTTACCAATTTTATTACATAAAATCAATAGTTTCGTTAAACTTTTCACAAATTAAACAAAATATTTTTTAGGACACGTAAAAGTTCTGTTAATTATAGTTATTCCTAATATTTTTTACATTTTTTTGTTGAAAATAGCAGTTAAAAAATGTATAATAATATGAAAATAAAAATCGGTGTTTTATTGACACCAATTAGGTAAGGGAGAAAGTTAAAATGAAAATCACAGTATGTATTGGTAGTTCATGTCACGTGAAAGGCTCTCGTCAGGTTGTTGAAGCACTTCAATCACTTATAAAAGAAAATTGCCTTGAGGATAAGGTTGAACTTGGTGGTACTTTCTGCTTAGGCAAATGTCAAGAGGGTGTTTGTGTTACCATTGACGACAACTTCTTTTCAGTAAGCCCTGACACAGTTAATGACTTTTTCAACACCGAAGTAACCGCAAAAGTTAAATAAATTATGATTATTCAAATTTGTGTTGGTAGTGCTTGCCATTTGAAGGGTTCACCTGAAATTGTAGAGCTTTTTCAGAAGGCTATTGAAGAAAATCATTTGAAAGACGAAATTACGCTTGCCGGAAGTTTTTGCATCGGCAAGTGCAATCGTGATGGTGTGACAATTCAAATAGATGATGATGTTCATGTTGGCATTACAAAAGAAAATTTTAAAGATTTTTTCCAAGAATATGTTTTAAGTAAGTTTTGATGAAAGGTAGTAGCATTGAATGAATTGCTTAACACTAAAAAAATCAGATTGTAAAAATTGTTACAAATGTATTCGCCATTGTCCTGTAAAAGCAATTCGCTTCTCAGGAAATCAGGCTCATATTATTGGCAACGAATGTATTCTGTGTGGTCAGTGTTTTGTTGTTTGTCCACAGAACGCAAAAGAAATCGTTGATGAGGTTGAAAAGGTAAAGGTTTTACTTCAAAGCGGCGACCCCGTTGTTGTTAGTATTGCACCTTCCTTTATTGCTAACTATGATGGTGCTGGTATCGACTCAATGCGTGCAGCACTCAAAAAGCTTGGGTTTTATGATGCAGAAGAAACAGCAATAGGTGCAACTATTGTAAAAAACGAATATGAGAGAATGTTGGAAAAAGAAGACAGAGATGTTATTATTTCCTCTTGCTGTCATTCCGTTAACTTGCTTATTCAAAAATATTATCCCGTAGCGTTGCAATATCTCGCAGATGTTATGTCTCCTATGCAGGCACACTGTCAGGACATTAAGAAAAGAATACCAAATGCAAAAACTGTATTTATTGGCCCTTGTGTTGCAAAAAAGGACGAGGCCGAATATTACGGTGATATTGTTGATGCTGTTTTAACATTTGAAGAACTTACGGAGTGGCTTAAGGAAGAAAAAATTGAAATTGAGGTTATTCAAGATAATAATGACAACAGTCGCGCACGTTTCTTCCCAACAACCGGTGGAATACTTAAAACTATGAAGGAACTAGAAGGTTACACTTACGTTGCTATTGACGGTGTTGATAACTGTATTCAGGTTTTAAAAGATATCGAAAAGGATAAAATTCATAAATGCTTTATTGAGATGTCCGCATGTGTTGGTAGTTGTGTTGGTGGACCTGTTATTGAAAAATACCATCATACATCAAACATTAAAGACTACATTGAAGTTGCAAACTATGCAGGTAAAAAGGATTTTAAAGTATCACAACCTGACCAAAATGAACTTCGCAAATTATTTACCTATATTGAGAAAAAGAACCCTCAACCATCTGAAATCGAAATCAGCAATATTCTTCGTCAGATGGGTAAATTCAAACCATCACACGAACTCAACTGTGGTTCTTGCGGTTATAACACCTGTCGTGAAAAAGCAGTTGCAATTATTC
This sequence comes from Clostridia bacterium, assembly GCA_017546665.1. GTDB lineage: Bacteria > Bacillota > Clostridia > Oscillospirales > Acutalibacteraceae > Fimenecus. Next base: position 3,494 of record JAFYSE010000051.1, read on the forward strand.
AAGGTAAAGCTGAAATTTCAATGTGTCTCCCCTTCCTTAAGGATAAGGCTGAAAGTTTCTCCGACACAATCGTTAATAACTCACCAAACGGCCTTATCGTTCTTAATGAACAGCTTGAAGTTCAACAAATAAATGACTCTGCAAGAAAGATGATGAATATCCGTTCTGCCTCCGATGTCCTTGGTGACCAAGTTATCAGAATTCTCGACCCAACGGTATTTATGAATGTTATGAGTACAGGTCGAAACATCCGTGATGAACGTGTTTATCTTGCAGAATACAAACGATATATTGAGCAAACCATTGTTCATGATAAAGATTCTCATCTTTTAATTACCATTATGCGTGATGTTACAGATGAAGAAAAAGAACGCGAAAAGAAAGAAGACATCAGCCGTCAGACTGTTGAAGTTGCTGACAAGGTTGTTGAAAAACAGATGCGAATTGTTCAGGAAATCGCTTCCCTTTTGGGTGAAACAGCGGCTGAAACAAAAATTGCTCTTGCAAAACTTAAGGAGTCAATAACTAATGAATGATTTATGTGCCGATATCGGATATAAAAGTATAAATCATTATGGTGAGGAACTTTGTGGAGACCATGTTGATATTGTTGAGCCAAGTGATGACTCCACTGTTATTGTGTTGTCAGATGGCCTTGGTAGTGGTGTAAAGGCTAGTATCCTTTCTACCCTTACATCAAAAATCATTTCAACAATGCTCGCAGAAGGATTATCACTTGAAGAATGTGTAGAAACGATTGCTGCAACTCTACCCGTATGTTCATTACGTGGTGTTGCCTATTCAACTTTTACTATTGTTCACCTGAAAAACAATCAGACTGCCGAGCTTATCCAATATGATAATCCGCACATAATTATTATCCGTGATGAAAAAAACTGGGATTACCCAAAAACAGAAATGAATATCGGTGGTAAAAAGATATTTAAATCTGTTGTAAAATTACAAGAAAACGATATTTTCGTTATGATGAGTGATGGCTGTCCTCATGCAGGAATAGGTATGCTATATAATTTCGGCTGGAAGAGAGAGGATATTATTGATTTTATTGAAACTCTCGCTCCTGCAGGATACACAGCAAAAACTCTTTCAACAATGCTTGTGGATGAATGTGACAATCTTTATGGTCACGAACCTGGTGACGATGCGACAGCTTGTGTGGTTAGAATCAGAAAAAGAGTACCTATGAATATGCTTTTTGGACCTCCCTCAAACCGTGATGATGCCGACAGAATGATGTCTCTTTTCTTCTCCAAGGAAGGTAAGCATATTATTTGCGGTGGTACAACCTCTACTATTGCGGCAAATTTCTTAAGAAAGCCTCTTAAAGCATCACTTAATTTTGAGCAAAGTGATATCCCACCTATTGCAGAATTAGAGGGTGTTGATTTGGTAACAGAAGGTGTTATTACCGTCAACAGAGTTGTTGAATATGCAAAGGATTATCTTGGTGAAAACAAGCACTACGAACATTGGAGTTTCAAAAAAGATGGTGCTTCGCTCATTTGTCGTCTTTTGTTTGAAGAAGCAACCGATATAAATTTCTATGTTGGCAGAGCTATTAATCCCGCCCATCAAAATCCTGATTTGCCCATAAACTTTAATATTAAAATGAATCTTGTTGAGGAGCTTTCAAAGGCTCTTAAAAAGATGGGCAAAAAAATTAAAGTAAGTTATTTCTAAGGAGTATATATAATGAGAAAGTTTGATACTAAGGTACAGTATTTGAAATATAAGGTTTTACGTGAAGTCGCAAAGCACAGCTGGGACGACACACTTATCGAAAACCTTTGGGATATTCCAAAGTCCATTGTTCCCGGTAAAGAACCAACTATGAGATGTTGTATATATAAAGAACGAGCAATTCTCGCTCAACGTGTTAAACTTGCAATGGGTGGAGATAAGCAAAACCCAAATGTTATTGAGGTTATTGATATTGCTTGTGATGAGTGCCCTGCAGCAGGATACGAGGTAACCACTTCCTGCCGTGGATGTCTTGCACACAGATGTGAAGACGTTTGTAAACGTGGAGCAATTTCTTTTGACCACAACCATGTAGCACATATTGACAAATCAAAATGTGTTGAATGCGGACAATGTGCAAAAGTTTGTCCATTTGCTGCTATTGTTAATCGTAAGCGTCCTTGTCAAAGTGCTTGTAAGGTAAAAGCAATTAAAATTAATGATGATAACGCTGCTGCTATTGATAATAACAAGTGTATCCAATGCGGTGCTTGTGTTTATCAATGCCCATTTGGTGCAATCAGTGATAAGTCATATATCCTTGATGTTATCAATATAATCAAAAATAGTCAGAATAATCAGAATTACAAAGTATATGCTATCGTAGCGCCATCAATATCAAGTCAGTTTACTTATGCTAAACTTGGTCAGGTAATCACAGGGCTTAAAGAACTCGGTTTCTATACTGTTGTAGAAGCTGCACTTGGTGCAGATATGGTTGCGATGGCAGAAGCAAAGGAACTTAGTGAAAAAGGCTTCCTTACAAGCTCATGTTGCCCAGCCTTTGTACAGTATATTAAAACTGCATACCCTGCAGTTTTACCTCATGTTTCTCACAACCTGTCCCCTATGGCAATGCTTGCAAAATACATAAAAGAGACTACTGAAAATGCTAAGGTTGTCTTTATTGGACCTTGTACTGCAAAAAAGGCTGAAGCAAAACTTGATAGTGTGAAGGATTACATTGACAGTGTTCTTACCTTTGAAGAACTTCAAGCTCTTTTTGACAGTAAGGATATTGATATTACTACACTCCCCGAAGACATTCTTGATAACGCTTCATATTTTGGAAGAATTTTTGCTCGTTCCGGTGGCCTTTCCGATGCTGTTGTACAAGCTCTCCAAGAACAGAAAATTGATTTTACTGTAAAGCCTACTGTTTGTGACGGTATCGAAGCTTGCAAGGTTGCGTTACTCAAAAAGAGTAAAAATGTACTTGATTCTAATTTTATTGAAGGTATGGCTTGTACCGGTGGTTGTATCGGTGGTGCAGGATGCCTTACACATGGTGAAAAGAATAAACTTGAAGTTGATAAATATGGTCGAGAAGCACTTGAAAAAACAATCACCGACGCAACTTCTGTTTTGAAATAATTGGCAACAAATATCAAAAACCTCCTATGGTTAACAAAAGCCATAGGAGGTTTATTTATTAATAGTATATAACACTTACTACTTCACTAATAAGAATGCTTTTGCTCTAAAGTCGCCATCAAGACTACTACCGAACTCTTTTTTTACATTCCAATTTTTAAGAATCCTGTCATAAGGCGGATTTGCACCATTTTTAAAGGTATGAACAATAAGCAAAGCATCCTTTTCATTTTCACGAAGCACAATTTGGTATCCCTCAGGGTCGTTATAATCTTCTACATTACATTCGATAACACTTGTAAACCCATCTTTAATAATATGCTTGATTTCGTCATAAAACTTAATACAATCAAGAGCAATTTGCCAATTTTCCTGTGGTAAATCAAAAATCTCACCGCTTATGCAAAGACGTCCTAAAAAGCCTGAAACAAGGCTATAATAAGTTCTGTGAACATCATCTTTAGCGCGAAGAACTGCCCAAATCTGACTTTGACTAGGTTTAATTAACCTCTGCACATTAGCAGCAATAATCGGAATACTTGTACATTCGTGAGCATCCGAAAAACTTGCCTGTGAACAAAGTTCCATTGTTGATGGTTCGAGTCTGTGTCCACCACTTGAACAGTTTTCAATTACTAAATCAGGTAACTGCTCTTTAATTCGTTTAAAATATTTCTGACTTGCAAGAACATATTGACGAAGTCCTTCACCAAGGCTTTCTGCACCGTCACAACCAACACCTATATTCTCGTTGTAATCCACTTTAAGATAACCATAGCCACTATCACGAAGAAGCTTAATCACCTTTTTATCAAGATAATTTACACACCATTCATCACGCAAATCTAGGAATCGATGTCCTGCAACATTAAGAGGTGTACCCATACGAGAAACAAGGTGGTCAGTTTCACAATAAATTTGTGAAAGCGGAGCAACATTTTCCATTTCAAACCATATTCCCGGAATAAGCCCATAGGACTTAATCATATCGTTAACTTCCTTAAGACCATTTGGAAAAAGTTTTTTGCTAACATTCCAGTCGCCAATGGTTTCCCACCAGTTTTTGTCCTCTTCCTTATACCATCCACTATCCATTACAAGGTATTTTACACCACTACCTTGTAATTTTTTTGCAGTTTTTTCAAGATTTTCGATTGTTGGGTTACCCCAGGAAGTACAATACTCGTTAAAGATTACCGGTAAATTTTCATCAACAGAAGAGATATCCGGCTTTTGAGCCTTAACAAGCATATCACAAACTTTAAGTAAACTATCCCCTACTGCAACAATAGCTTTAGGTGTTGTAAAACTTTCATTTGGTTCAATATTTTTGCACCAATGGCCATAGTCAAAATCTGCAAGTCCACCGAGTAATGTCAATGGTTCTTTATGTCGAAAAAGCTCAATTTGCCAACTTGATGGACAATATAGCTGAACACCAATAAACTCATTTTTGTTACTGTTTTCAACAGCAACAAACGGAAACCATTTACGAACAGGCATAGAACCAATTTGGCCAAATTTTTCAATCCTGATTCCGTGACCACTCCATGAACGTTCCATATTAAGCTCTGTAAGCTTCTGGCTAAGCAATTTACCTTCTGCGCTCCAAAAGGATGTTGCTCTATGGATAGTATCAGCATCAATATCCGTAATAGCAAAGGAAGAAATCATATCAAGAGTAACAGTTTTTTCACTACAATTTTCAAAAACCGTATAACACTCAAAAACATCACCTTTTTTTAAATGATATGTAGTAATTTTGTACCCATCTGCTGACTCATAAATATTTTTCTCATCATCATAAGAAACAAGTTTGCATTTCCATACACTCTCGCTATCTGCCATTGAAATGCCATTTATAAAGTGACCACCAAACTCGTCACCTCTAACTTTAAACTGAACACCAAAATTCATAAAACGCCCTCATTAACATACAAAAATATTTTAAGTTAATTATATCATTCAAAGCTTACAAAATCAATAAAAAATGGGCAGTACACTCAAATGTACTGCCCTAATTTTAGATATCTAAAAAATACCTCTTGCAACACTGATTCCATTTGATGACGCTTGCATAAGTCCACGGGTAACTGATGCACTATCACCAATTGCATGAAGACTTTAACACTTGTTTCAAAGTTAGTTATCAACAACAACTTTATTTGAGTAGAATCTAACCTCAACACCATAAAGTAATGTTTTTTCGCTTGCAATACTAGGTGTTACTTTATCAAGTGCTTCAAGCTATGTACAAATTGGGAGAGTTTCTGCATCAACAATAATAGCATCAAATTTATTATTCATTTCATTCGCTTATTATCTTTCCTCACGGAAATAGTTTATGCCGAGACTTGCGGGTGGTTGATGTTCTCTCTTTTTACGCATACTTGTAATGATAAGAACAACGATTGTTGCAATATAAGGAATCATTTTGAACAATTCCTGTGTTTCTGTACCAAGTCCCTGAATATAGTTATTTGCATTACACAACGCACCAAAGAAGAATGAACCTAAAATTGCCAACGAAGGTTTCCAAAGTGCGAAAATAACAAGTGCAATCGCCATCCAACCTCTGTCACCAAAGGCATTATTTGTCCAACATCCACTTGCATATGCCATAACATATTGAAGACCACCGAGACCGGCAATGGCACTACCGACAGCAGTTGCAATATATCTATATTTAACAACATTTATACCTGCTGCATCAGCAGTAGCAGGATTCTCACCAACTGAGCGGAGATTAAGTCCTACGCGTGTACGATTAAGTACAATAGCAACAATTACTGCAATTATAATTGCGAAATAAGTCAAGAAATCATATGAGAAAATCAGTTCACCTACAACACCGAGTTTATCATAAAACGGGAGCTTTGTAGAGAAGAATGAACTTGTATTTGTAAGGGCGATTGATGGCAAATCACTATTTGTAATACTTATAAGTGAAGAACCAAGGAAATTACCTAAACCAATACCAAGAGTTGTAAGTGCAAGACCGGTAACATTCTGATTTGCATGGAGAGTTACAGTTAAGAAGCTGTAAACAAGCCCCATTAAAACTGAGCCTACGATTGAAAAAACAAGTGGAATAAGTACTGCAAGAAGTGGATTCATATTCGCAATATCATTACCACAGGAGTTTTCATAAATCAATGAACCCGTAACACCACTAATTGCACCAACGTACATAATACCGGGAATACCAAGGTTGAGATGACCTGATTTCTCAGTTAAAATCTCACCTGTTGAACCATAAAGAAGAGGAACACCGAGTAATACGGCACGGCAGAAAAATTGAATAATCATGCTTTTACCTCCTTTTTATTATGACGGAATTTAATTGAATAATGTATAAAGAATTCGCATCCAACAAGCATAAGGATTACAAAACCAACAATGATTTCTGAGAAAGAAGAATTCAACAATGCATCGTCTGCAATCTTTGCAACACCAAGTTTAAGGAATATAACAATACCTGTCATAAATACCATAATAAACGGATTAAACTGACCAAGCCAGGACATAAGGATTGCTGTAAAGCCTTGTCCACCAACAAGATTGGTGTTAATACTATGGTCTTTACCTGCAACAAGAAGCATACCCGTTACGCCACACAATGCACCTGAAATAACCATTGTTCTAATGATTACCTTTTTAACATTGATACCAACATATCGTGCAGTATTCTGACTTTCACCAACAACTGAAATTTCATAACCCTGTTTGCTAAATTTAAGATAGATAAACATAAGAATAGTAATTACTGCAACAATAACAATATTCACAAAGTAATCATTGTCACCAACTGTTGGAAAATTACCATAAGGCACTGGGTTAATAACATTTGAACCGCCACCCTTAATGTAAACATAATATGCAATAATCTGTGTAGCAATATAGTTCATCATAAGAGTAAATAATGTTTCATTTGTGTTGAACAATGCCTTAAAAATTGCTGGAATCAAGCCCCAAATTGCACCTGCTGCAATACTTGAAACAGCAATCACAGCAATAAGTGGGAGTGTTTGCATCTTGCCACCCAATTCTATCATACAGATAATTGAAGCAAGACCACCCATGAGTGTTTGACCCTCTGCACCGCAGTTCCAGAATTTCATTTTGAATGCCGGTGTAAGTGCAAGTGAAAGAGCAAGAAGAATAGCAACATCCTGTAAATATTTCCAGAGCATAGTCATTCTTCCGTCAAAAATTCTTCCGAAGGCACCCAAAAACATTGTTTCAAATGCTTCACCAAAGTTCTTTCCGGTAAGGACCATTGATACAAAACCAATGAAGATAAAGGAGATTACAATAGTAGAAATGCGGACAAGCCACGCTTTTCCCGCTGACATATCATCACGTTTCACCACGTGAAACAGTGGCTCGTGGTGAGTTTTCATAGTAGATTTATTAGCCATCATTCATTCTCCTTTCCTGCATTCTTTGATTTTGTCATAAGAAGACCAATTTCTTCTTTTGTTGTGTTTCTTGCATCAACAACGCCGGTTATTCTACCTGAGCCAATAACCATAATTCTATCACAAAGCTCAACAAGAACGTCCAAATCCTCACCAACGAAGATTATTGCAACGCCCTTCTCTTTTTGTTCATTAAGGAGATTATAAATCATATATGACGAGTTAATATCAAGGCCACGAACAGGATAAGCAACCATCAAAACTGTTGGTGATGCTGCAATTTCTCTACCAACAAGCACCTTTTGAACATTACCACCTGAGAGACGACGAACCGGAGTACTTGCACTTGGTGTAACAACTTCCAAATCGTTGATAATCTTCATAGCAAGGTCCTTTGGCTTTTTGCGTTTTAAGAACATTGAATGACCCTTTGTATAGCTTCTGAGCATCATATTGTCAACAATATCCATATTGCCAACAAGACCCATACCCAGTCTGTCTTCCGGAACGAAAGAAAGACGAACACCCATCTGTCTAATCTGCAATGGTGTTTTATCTCTCAAACTTTCTTTCTTTCCTGTTGTAGGGTCATAGTAGAAAATATCACCATATTCAAGTCTTTGAAGACCTGCAATAGATTCGAGTAACTCTCTTTGTCCTGAACCTGCAATACCCGCAATACCAAGAATTTCTCCTGATTTTGCAGTAAAGGAAACATCATCAAGAACTACTGTTCCTGTTCTGTCAACGCAAGTAATACTATTAACAGCAAGTCTTTCTACAGAATCAACAGGTTCACTTCTTTGGATATTAAGGTCAACTTTTTTACCAACCATCATTTCAGTCAACTCTGACTCACTTGTTTCTGCAGTGTTTACTGTTCCTATGTATTCACCTTTACGAAGAACTGAAACCCTGTCAGAAAGTGAAAGTACTTCGTGAAGCTTATGAGTAATGATAATAATACATTTTCCGTCGTCACGCATACGACGAAGAACATTAAACAATTTTTCTGTTTCCTGTGGAGTAAGAACTGCAGTTGGTTCATCAAGAATAAGGATATCTGCACCACGATAAAGCACCTTGATAATTTCAACTGTTTGCTTTTCTGAAACAGACATTGTATAAATCTTCTTTTCAAGAGCTAATTCAAAACCATATTGTTCACAAATCTTCTTGATTTCTGTCTTTGATTTTGATAAATCGTATTTACCGTCCTCAATACCAAGCACAATGTTTTCGGCAGCACTAAACACATCAACCAGCTTGAAATGTTGATGTATCATACCAATCTTGTAATTAAATGCATCCTTTGGTGATGTAATAACTGCCTCTTTTTCATCAATGAAAATCTGACCCTCATCCGGAAAGTAAATACCAGAAATCATATTCATAAGAGTAGTTTTACCACTTCCATTTTCACCTAAAATGGAAAGAATCTCACCACGATATGCAGTAAGATTAACATTTTTGTTGGCAACCACCTTGCCAAATCGTTTTGTAATATTTTTAAGTTCAATAGCAGGTTGTTTCGTCACGATAAACCTCCGTTCTGTTTTTTAATTCTCAAGAAATTGTTATACATTGTATATTATAGCAATTTCTTCAAAATTAGTTTAAGGCGAGGCATAACCCCGCCTTAAACCTAAAACTAATTATTAACCGTAATTTCTGTCAAGAAGTGTGATACCATCGATTTCAAGATTGAAATAAGGAGCTGAACGCTTGTCTGATTCGTAAATAACGCCATCCTTAAGAACTTCTGTATCTGGTGTGAAATCGTTATCTGTATCAACGTCAGCTACGAAGCTTGTTACAGCCTTGCCACCAACTGTGAAGTTAGCTGTATCAAATACGTTGATTTCACCGCTCTGAAGCTTAGCTTTAACCTCAGCAATCTTTTCAACTGTACCTGCAGCTGCAACACTTGTATTTACATCTGTAAGGACAACAGAACCTGTTTCGATTGTACCTGTCCAGTCTGTATCAATTGCCTTGCCTTCCTGAACACACTTAATCATGTATTCAAAGTATGGCTGCCAGTTAATTCTTGAAGAAACGATAAATGTATTTGGGCAAGCAGCGAGTGTTGAGCCATTGTATGAAACGTTAGGAACACCTGCTGTTTCACAAGCTGTAGGAGCACCCATTGAGTCAGCGTGCTGGCTGATAAGTACGCAACCACCTGCGATAAGAGCCTGAGCAGCTTCTTTTTCAGCTTTTTCGTCGTACCATGAACCTGTGAACTTAACATCCATTGTTACTGTTGGGCAAACTGATTTTGCGCCAAGATAGAATGATGTATAACCTGACATAACTTCAGCAAATGTGAAAGCACCAACATAACCCATCTTTGCTTTATCAGCAGTAATCTTGCCTGCTTCAATCATTTCATTGAGCTTGAGACCTGCTGCAACACCTGCAAGGTATCTGCCTTCGTAGATTGATGCGAAAGCATTGTGGAAGTTAGCAACACCTGCTGTGTGAGCCTGTGTACCAGTTGCGTGACAGAACTGAACATCAGGATATTTCTTAGCTGCTTCGATAAGGAATGATTCGTGACCAAAGCTATCTGCGAAGATAACGTCACATCCGTCTGTTTCGATAAGAGCTACAGCTGCGTCATAGCAGTCTTTTGATTCAGGGATTTGAGTTTTCTGAACATAGTCAACTCCCATTGCTTCACAAGCTGCCTTAGCTGCATCCATAAAGTTCTTATCATAAGTTGAGTTTTCATCGTGAAGGAAGATGAAGCCTACCTTCAATTTTTCCTGAGTGTCTGGCTTTTCGTTATCGCCACAAGCAGCAAAAACTGTTGCTACCATAACAAGAGCGAGAACAACTGCAAGAACTTTTCTGAGATTTTTCATAACAATTCTCTCCTTTTCTTTTTTGTAATATATTTACAGCAATATGCTGTCATTACCTATTTACGAAAAACAATTTTTCCTGTTACATCGTCCATCTTGTCAATAATTGCCATTGACTCCACACGAATGCCTTGTGCACGGAGTTTATCTCCTCCACCCTGATATCCTTTTTCAATAGCAATAGCACAACCTGCAAGATTAGCACCTGATTGTTTGACAATATCAATAAGACCAATAAGAGCATTACCCTTTGCAAGGAAATCATCAACAATTAAAACTGTATCATTCTCATTTAAGAAATCTTTTGAAACGATTATATCATAAGTACACTGATGAGTAAAAGACTCAACCTTACTTGTGTAAACATCACCTTTAATATTAAGTGTTTTACTTTTTTTAGCAAAAAGAAGTGGGCACTCAAAGTGCTTTGCAACCATACAACCCACACCTATACCTGATGCTTCAATCGTCAACACCTTTGTAACTTTATCATCTTTAAACAGGCTTTTTATTTCTCCACCCATTTTATCTAAAAGGGCAACATCTATCTGATGGTTTAAAAAACTATCCACCTTCAAGACATTTCCTGAAAAAACCTTGCCATCTTTTATGATTCTTTCTTCCAATAATTGCATACCATTTTCCTCTTTGCACAATCTTAATATTATTATAAAGTATTACGACAAAAAACACAATATTTTTCACCTTTACATTTTGTGGAATTTTTACATATTTATTTGTATAAAATACATAAAATAAACTAATAATTTTCTGCGCTTTTAAAAAAATCTTTTTGCAACAAAAATAAAATTCGACAAACGGTAGATTTTTATAAAATTTAGTGTATAATCATTTTATTAATGGTAATGCGAGGTGCGTTGACTTGAAACTTTCACATCTTTTCAAAAACAATACTGAACTTAAATGTAGTGACATAAATATTCGTGACCCGTTTGTTCTCTGTGAAGATGGAAAATACTATATGTATGGTACAAGAGCAAAACACTTTGGTATAAAAACAGGTGGTTTTGATGTTTATATTTCAGAAGACCTTGAAAATTGGAGTCGTCCTATGGAATGTTTTAATTCCAAGGAATACGATATGAATGTAGAGGTAAATTGGGCACCTGAAGTACATAAATATAAGGATTCTTACTATATGTTTGCAACCTTCACAAGAAAAAGTTGCAATTTGAGGGGTACCTATGTTTTAAAGGCAGATAATCCGCTTGGTCCCTTTAAACCCCACAGTAAAGGTGTTGTAACACCTGAAGAATGGGAATGCCTTGATGGCACCTTATACATTAATAAAGTAGGTAAACCTTTTATTGTTTTTTGTCATGAGCATACCCAAATCATTAACGGCACAATCTGTTTTGCACCTTTAAGTGACGACCTTACGGAAACTATCAGTGATGCTGTAACAATGTTTAAGGCATCTGACCCTTATTGGGCAGATAAAATTGACGATGAAAAAGAACATAGAATTACTGATGGTCCTTTTATGTATCGCACTAAAGCAGATGAACTTTTAATGCTTTGGTCCACCTTCATAAATCACAAATACGCAGAATGTCTTGTAAGATTTACAGACGGTGAACTTAATATGAATTTTGAACATCTACCACCTCTCATTGACAACGATGGCGGTCATGGAATGTTGTTCAACGATAGGGATGGAAACCTTTGGCTTACCTACCATACTCCTAACAAAACAGATTACGAGAGACCTCATTTTGTTTCTGTTGACGATATAGGTAATACTATTATAATTAAGTAAAACGACAAATAAGGAGTCTATTATGGTTTCAGTTTATTTCTTTAAGTTATCCGATAAAACTGAATACGACGTCAACTTACTTCCTGAAAACTTTAAAGACCATTGTAAGAAAAAAGAAAGTATAGCTGCAGCAAAGGCTTTACTTTCCATGGGAGTGAAAAATCTCCGTTACGATGAAAATAAAAAGCCCTGGGCAGATAACTGTTTTGTAAGTATTTCACACAGTAAAGATATGGTTGCAGTATGCACATCTGACAAACCTGTGGGAATCGATATCGAATTCATGTCAACTGACAGGGATTTAGGTAAAATTGCCAAGAGATTTTACAAAGGTAAGGAATTAGAGTATTTCAACAACTCCCTTACTGCAGAAACCTTCTACGAAATTTGGACTAAAAAAGAGGCTTATAGTAAAATCAGTGGACAAGGTACTGTTGAAATTTTTGAAGGATTCGATGTTCTCAATCTTCTAGATTATGAATTTCAAACAGAGACAATCGGCAATTTTGCACTTTCAATATGTGAAAAGAAGTAATGCATACATTTTTAATTGTAATGAATTTTGGCAATAAAACATCTGAATTATTTGAAAAACAGCAGATAATGCTTGAAGAAAAGTTACAAATATTTGATTAAAATGTTACACTTTCAATGGAAAAGCTAATGCTAAAATCAAATAAAAATAGAAAAAGAAATGATTATCACAAAAAACACCGAAGAGTTTAATTCTCTTCGGTGTTTTTTTATTCGATTATTTTTGTAATAATCTGTGCAATCTTTTCGCTTTCATCCGACTGGAAATAGTGAGTCTGTGCTTCAATGTAATGCACTTCAACAAATGCTGAAGCAACTGATTTCCATAGACGTTCAGCATCTTCATAATTCCGTGTAAATATGTCAGTTTTACTAATAATAACGGATGTAGGTACATTAATTGGCTTTACTTTCTTATAAAAATACTCTGTCATAAAGTCTGTATCCTTACGGAATTTTTCCACCATACTATCTTTGCTTTCAGTAGATAATTTTTCTATTGGAGCACCAGCTTTAATAAGTTTTCTCTGAATCAGCCATTTGGGAGTGCGATTCCAAGAATTGTGCTCATTCGCCTTTTCAGGAGGAATATATCCACCTGTAATAAAGTTCGCAATACTCACACCTTGATTCTCAAGAATATTGATAAGCTGTAACGCAACTGCAGCACCTACACAATGAGAATAGATATTCACTTCCTTTGTTTGACTCATTTTCTTGATTTGTTCTGCTACTTCAAAACATTCATCATAAGAATGAAGATAATCAACATAGTAGAGTGATAAATCAGGTGCAATCTTTGCTAAATCATTTGTCAGATTAGCAAATGCAGATGCATCGCCGCCAGCATATGGCAACATAATCAATGCTCTTGTTGAGTTTTTCACAAGTCTCAACGTATGGAATCCATCTGTTTCAACAAATGTATTGTTATCAATGAATTTTGCAAGCTTTTCTGGTGTTGGATTTGCAATAAATTCAGCTGCAGAAACATTTTCTAATTCACATTCAGAAAGTATTGAAATCATATCAAGACTTGTGCCACCAAGGGCGAAGAAACTTTCATTTCTTCCTGCGAACTCAATATGGAGTATTTTCTCAAACAACTTGCAAATCTCTTTTTCTGTTTCTGTGATTGGCTCCTCTTTAACTAATTCATCAAAAACAACATCTATGCTCTTTAATTGCTTACGGTCTAGCTTACCATTTGCATTAAGGGGCATTTCTTTCATAATAGCAATAGCACTTGGTATCATATATCTTGGTAGTTTGTTCTCGCAGATTGATTTTATCTCATTTTTTGCAAGATTTTCACCACAACAATATGCAACAAGGACATCTTTTCCATTGTTTTGCTTTATCATAACCGCAACAGATTCTACGCCAGAAACGTCGCTAATAACTTTTTCAATCTCGCCAAGTTCAATACGTTGACCATTAAGTTTGATTTGGTTGTCCATTCTTCCCACATAGCAGATATTTCCATCTTCTCTCCAGAAGCTTAAGTCTCCTGTTTTATACAGCTTTCCTTCGCCGAACGGATTGTCTATGAATTTCTCTGCTGTCAGTGTTTCGTTATTAAGATAGCCTTGTCCTACATTTACACCTGCAATACAAAGTTCACCCACTACTCCTATTGGTGTTGGGTTTGTGTATTTATCTACAATGTAGAGCTGGGTA
>JAFYSE010000052.1 GCA_017546665.1 Clostridia bacterium
CGACAGCCCGAACCAACCTTACAGATAAACCAACGGCGGGTCGTCGAGGGTGCGGGTGTCCGGTGGACACCTCTGCGGAGCAGAAGCACCGACCGAACCGGAAGGTGAGACCGCCGACCCCTACACATAACATCCCGATAACCCTCAATTTTATTAACACTTGCATAATCCAAATAAGTATGATATTCTGTAACTACCAAATTATAAATTTTGGAGGAAAGAGAAATGAAAAAATTATTATGTATTCTTTTAGCACTGTGCTTTATGCTTACTGCTTTTGCAGGTTGCAATAAGGACGAGGACACAAAAAAAGACGAGACTGAAAAAACAACAGTAGAAACACCTGTGGAAGAGCCTGAAGTGGTTAACCTTGTAGGTGTTTGGAATGCAAAAATGGATATTTCTGAACCTGGAGATGATGAGATTGTAACCTTAAATCAAACTATTGAATTTAAAGAAGATGGTACAGTTGTACAAACAATAACCAAGGAACAATACACAAAATTCCAAATGGAAATACTGATGGAGAGTATGGATGTTGAAACTAAAGAAGAATTAGAAATAGTTGTTCAAGAAAGGCTAAATTTGACTTTAGAAGACTTTCTTGTTAAATCGTGGGCTTCATCAGAGGAATGCCAAACAAATCCAATGGGTACATGGAAAATAGATGAAGCAGGAAAAATCCTTTGGAATACTAATTTGGAATTAGATAATGAAGAAACAAAAGCAGTTTTTGAATGTGCTGTGCTTGAAAGCGGTAAACCAATTCAGTTTGTTTGCAATATTGAAGATGAAGGCGTAATAATAGTGACTCTTACAAAATAAAATATTATGGCGGGGAATTTACCCCGCCTTTTTTTGTGCAAATTATAATTTATCGAATTGATTAAACAGTGTTATTATGCCTCCCTCGTCAGAGGGAGCCAAAAATACGCAATATAGTTATCCGTATAACCTCCAATTTAAAAAACAAAAAACGGACAGGATTTCCTGCCCGTTTTATTTGTGTATAATTATTTGATTGGTGATACTTTGAATGTGTATGTATAAACCTTATTCGGTTTAAGTTGATACTTTTCACGAACTTGTGCGTCACCAGGCATATCGCCACCAACACCGATTTGATTTAAGTCAACATTGAATGTTGTAATATCATAATGTGGTAATTCGTGGATATGCTTTGCAAGTTGAAGTTGGTCCTGTGTATAGTGCCATGCGCTGAAACAAATTGGTGTGTCGCCCATAGCCTCAAAACGAAGACCTTTATTTTCCTTGTTTCTGATTTCAACCCATCTGACATCAGTACGGTTACCATTTTCCTGAGGTCTCATATAGTGGTGTTCAAGGTCGGCAACACTCTTTTCGTGGAGAGTAATCTTACCACCGGTCTTTCTGTCGAAATATGTTTCCTGAGGACCACGACCATACCATTTAACTTGGTCGAATTCACGAAGAAGTCCCATCTTTGTACCGAAACGAAGAAGATTGAAATTCTTTGGTGTGCCTGTATGAGAAATTTCAATGCTTCCGTTAGGACTTACAACGAATTTAGAAGTAACACCGGAGAAGAACTGAACACTCCAATCAATTTCCACAACAAGTTGACCAAGAGCATTTTTAGTTGCAGATTTCAAAGTACCCTTTGCAGAATTTGTTGCTCTCTGCCAGTTGAAATATGGGTGGAATGGAATGAGGAATGGCACAAAGTTTGTATTTGAAAGGTCGTTGTCAGTTACTGCACGGAAATAGTTAGGAGTAACTGCTGCTTTAAGATATTCCTTACCGTCATATTTAAGTGATGTGATTTTACCACCATCAATTTTAACAG
Source organism: Clostridia bacterium (assembly GCA_017546665.1). GTDB lineage: Bacteria > Bacillota > Clostridia > Oscillospirales > Acutalibacteraceae > Fimenecus. Next base: position 1,829 of record JAFYSE010000052.1, read on the forward strand.
CAAAATCTTCGCCATTAATAAATACCATATTACCATTCTTAATATGTGTAAGCTGACCGTCAAAGACTGTCTTTTCTTCAGGTTTAGCAGTTTTAACAACAAACTGGTCAAAGCCCTGTTCATATCCTGCCTCACACCAAGGATGTGCAGTCTTATTAAGGAATGAAACGATAAGCACGCATTCTTTATTTGGGAGAGCTTTCAAATCATAAGGAATTGTAAAGTCAACCTGACTTTGTGGCTCACAGTTGATGTCAACGATACCACCTTGCACCTCAATACCCTCTGCCTGCAAGCTCCACTTAAATTGGAAATCGGAAAGGTCAGTAAAGAGCTTTTTGTTGATAAGAGTAAATTCACCCTTGCTTAAATTCTTTTCCTTAACCTTGATTTCACAGTAAACTTTCTTAACCTCAAAATATGATGGGTGAGGTTTTCTGTCGGCTGTGATAATACCATTAGCATTAAAATATGTGTTAGAGCCTGTCATAGCAGTTGTGTTTGGAAGATGTGTATATCTGCCGGGCTCATAAGGCTCAAAGTCTGTACCATAAAGCCATTGGTCACCCTTGTCTGTCTTTCGACGGATTGCCTGGTCAACAAAGTCCCAGATATAACCGCCACACATATGCTCGTGTGCTTCAAAATCATCCATATATTCCTGGAAGTTACCAAGACTGTTTTCCATAGCGTGAGCATATTCGCAAAGAAGAACAGGTCTGCAATAATCCTCTTTCTTGATAGGCTTTGAGTCAGCAGCAAGTGCGTTTGCAATATTGTCATAAAGTGAAATGGTAATAGGCTCTTTATTGCAGAGCTTTTGCATAACGCTTTCAACTGGATACATTCTTGAAATAACATCACTCTTTGTAAAGTTAAAGTCACCCTCATAGTGGAATTGACGAGTTGAGTCAAGCTTGAGTGCTGCTTTCTTCATTTCCATAAAGTTGTCGCCATCACCGGCTTCGTTACCAAGTGACCACATAAATACACAAGCGTGGTTTCTGTCACGAAGTACCATTCTTTCCATTCTGTCAACAACTGCACCTGTCCACATTGGATTGCTACCGGGAACGCCCTTACGACGAACACCGTGAGTTTCAAGGTCACATTCGTCCATAACATAGAAGCCATATTCGTCACAGAGTTCATAGAAATATGGGTCATCAGGATAGTGAGAAGTACGGATAGAGTTAATATTCGCATTCTTCATAAAGTTCAAGTCCTGATGATATCTTTCAGTAGGCACAGCCCAACCGTTGTCAGGGTCAAAGTCGTGACGGTTAACACCACGAAGCAATAAAGGTTTTCCGTTGAAAAGGAATCTCTCTCCAATGATTTCAACTTTCTTGAAACCGAAACGGATGCATTTATATGTTGTTTTTCCGTCAGCAGTAATGGTGATGAGTAATTTATAAAGGTAAGGACTTTCAGCGGACCATTTCTTTGGGTTTTCAATCAATTTATTGAAAATGATTTTTCCACCGTCAGATTCTGCTTCACCAAGGAGAATTCTGTTGTCCCCGTCAAGAATTTCTGCTTTAACTTTTGCAGTACCGTTTTTATCATAGTTATTTACCTGAATTTCAAGGCAAGTGTTACTATCCTTATATTCAGCATCTAAATCAGTTGTGATAAAGAAATCACGAACACATTTTTTAGGCTCTGCGAACACATAAACCTCTCTGTAAAGACCACAAAGAAGCCACATATCCTGATTTTCAAGATAAGCGCCGTCAGAGAAACGATAAACCTTAACTGCAACTCTGTTTGAGCCCTTACGAGCAAATTTTGTAATATTGAATTCGTGAGGGGTCATTGAGCCCTGTGAATAACCGATATATTCACCGTTGAGATAAACCTCAATAGCAGATTTTGCAGCACCAAAGTGCAAAAAGAGTTCCTGACCGTCAAAGTTTTCAGGCATATCGAAATCTCTTACATAAATACCGATTTCCTGCATATCGTGGTCGATTGACGGAATCTTGTTCTTGTTTCTGCTGATTGCACGACAATATGTACTTGCGTAGTAGTAAGGATAACTCTCTGTATCCTGACCAATCTGCCAAACTGATGGTACATCAATATCACGCCAGAAGGATGGGTCAAAGCTGTCTGTGTAGAAATCAGTAGGACAGTTTTGAAGACCTCTTTGCCAATGGAACTTCCATTTTCCGTTAAGGCTCATTTTTGTAGCAGGTGCAACTCGGTTTATTGCATCTGCTTCGTTGTCATAAGAAAAAGCAATAACGTGTCCGTCTTCCTTATTTCTCTTAAAGACTGCAGGGTTTTCCCAATCATAAGTATAATTTCTCATATTTTACCTCCAACAAGGTTATTCGCTTTTAGATGCTAAATATTCAATGAATTGTTTTGCTGTTCTCGGACTTCTTCCACCGTTACGGATAGCAAACGCTTCGGCAGATAAATCCAACTCATTTTTGTCCATACATATATTATACTGCATAGCAAGATTTTCCACAATAGATAAATACAAATCTTTATTAGGTTTAGAGAATGTAATTTTAAGACCGAAACGAGCAGAAAGGCTCATAACCTCCTGAATTGTGTCCTGAAGGTGAATGTCGTCACCATTTCTGTCGTTAAAATTCTCTTTAACAAGGTTTCGTCTGTTGCTTGTGGCATAAATTGCAATGTTTTCAGTTTTGCCTGAAACACCACCTTCAAGAATAGCCTTTAACGCACCAAAATCATTGTCGTTTGTTGAGAAACTTAAATCATCAATAAAGATAATAAATTTCAATGGGTTATCTGCCAACTGTTCAATAACGTCGGGTAGGGAATACAACTGATTTTTCTTGATTTCAATAAGACGAAGTCCCATATTCCAATACTCATTGACAATAGCCTTGATTGTACTGCTCTTGCCACTACCTGCGTCACCATAGAGAAGCACATTGTTACAAGGTTTACCTTGAATAAGTGCCATTGTGTTGTCAATAACCTTTTGTCTTTCCAATTCATATCCACTCATCTGTGAAAGACGTTGTGGGTCAGGGAATTTTACTGGGATTATCTTTTCATCCTTATATAAGAACATATGATGTGTTGCATAAATGCCATATCCGGTAGTTTTGATTGATGAGATTTTCTTTACATACTCATCCTTTACAGAAAGAGCAGAGTTTGTCCATTGAGGAAGTGGAATATCAATATCGCAAATTGACTTTACATCATCACAAGTGATTTTTGAAAGCTTTTCAAACAAATCCAACTCATACTCAACTGCTTTTTCCATAAGAGGGGAAACGTTGCCACAGGCAGATTCCTTCACATACATATTTTCATCATTCTGCAAGATAAGATTTATGTATTCGCATAAGTCATCACTTTTTTCATAAAGGGCAGAGACAAAATCGGAATAGAGGGAAACAAATTCGTCCCTTTCAGACCCGTCACAACCGAGAAGCCTTAAAAGTGACGAAATGCAGTTATCATTTAAAACATTTTTAAATACAACAACTGCCTTTGCAGATAGTGTAATTTGAGCAAAATTTTTCATATTTTTACTTCCTTAAAAATTTTTCCATTTTTGGGAAATTAACTATTGACATATTGACTTGACATGTATATAATAGTAAATTGCTATTAAAATGGAATTGTATACGCTGGAGCATTTTTCGTAAAATGAATTCTACCATAAATACTTACGAAAATCAAGGCGTAAAACAACTTTAATTTAGTAATCTCCACGCCTTATATACTATGTATATAGATGTGAGGCTTAGGAATAAAAAAACGAACGGAGAGTGATTAAGCCCTATGGTAAATGTCAAAGAAGTAAAACTTGGCAGAAATACCCGTATGAGTTTCTCAAAAATCAATGAGGTTATGCAGATGCCTAATCTTATCGAGGTGCAGAAAAATTCATACAAGTGGTTCCTTGAAACAGGACTTAA